>JANSYF010000019.1 GCA_024742575.1 Paracoccaceae bacterium
CGAGACAAGTTATGGCACGCCACCTGCGAGCGGCTTCACCAAGCTGCCCTTCGCCAGTACGTCTCTGGGGGCTGAGCAACCGCTGCAGACCTCGGAACTCTTGGGGTATGGCCGGGATCCGCAGGCGCCGATCAAAGATGCCGTAACGGCGGACGGCGATGTGGTGATCCCAATCGATACCGAGGCCTTTGGCTTCTGGCTGAAGGCTGCGTTCGGCGCCCCGACAACCACCGGGACCGGATCCTACACCCACGAGTTCCGCTCTGGAAACTGGGCACTGCCGTCGTTCTCGGTCGAGTCCGGAATGCCGGAGGTGCCGCGCTATGCCATGTATTCCGGCTGCATGGTGGATTCCTTGAGCTGGCAGATGGCGCGCTCCGGGCTGCTCACCGCGACGGCCAGCATCGTGGCCCAAGGCGAAGCGGTCGCCACGAGCACCGCGGCGAGTACGCCCGCCAATATCGCCCTGAAACGGTTTGGTCATTTCAACGGGTCGATCACGCGAAACGGGGCCAACATCGGTAACGTTGTCTCTGCCGACCTTACCTATGCCAATAATCTCGATCGCATTGAGACGATCCGTGCCGACGGAAAAATCGACGGAGCGGACCCATCTATCGCAGCACTCACGGGCAACGTTGTCGTGCGGTTCGCCGATCAGACGCTGGTGACCCAGGCGATTAACGGCGAGGCCTGCGAGTTGGAGTTTTCCTACACGCTGCCCACGGGCGAGAGCCTGACCCTAACGGCCCACGCCGTCTATCTTCCCCGACCCCGGATTGAGATCTCGGGGCCGCAGGGTGTGCAAGCGACCTTTGACTGGCAGGCGGCCAGCGATCCCGTGGTGGGTCGTATGTGCACCGTCACTCTGACCAACGACCGCGAGGTGTACTGACCATGCTGCGCTTGAACCTTTCGACTGAGCCGCGCTGGCTCGACCTTGGTCATGGTGTCCGCCTGTTTGTGGAACCCTTGACCACTGCCATCATGCTGGCGGCGCGCAGTGACCCGGCGATTGTTGCCGCAGCGACGGAAAATGAGACCGCCACGTCCAATGACGACCTCGCGCGGATTGTGGCAAAAGCCGTTGCTCGCATCGTCGTGAAAGATTGGGACGGCGTCGGTAATGAGGACGGAAAACCGCTGGCCCTGACGCCCCAAGGCATCGACGCTCTGCTGGAACTCTGGCCAATCTTCGAGGCCTTTCAGACTAAATACATCGCAGGTGCGCTCATTCTGGACGCGGAAAAAAACGTCTGACCGCTCTCGCCGAGTGGGAATTCGGCGGGGGCGGTGACTACTGCGCGGCCTGTTCGGGTCCATGCCCGGACTGCCCAGGCCGCCTCCATAAACCCGTAACCCTTGAGGGTTGGCAGGTCTGGGACCTGGTTCTACGCCTTGGCGGTCAGCTTCGGATTGCCGGCGGCATGAGCGGCGGCGCTGTCCTCGGCTGGGATATCGGCGCCGGCCTGCAACTCGGTGCGGCCCTCGGGCTTTCACCCCTCATCCTCGCGGAACTCTTGCCGCCCATTGAGGCGGTGATGGTGCGCAAGATCAACGAAACCCTGCAGGCCGGATCAGGCCTGACCTGACCTCGTTTCCATTGGGAACGAGGTGTGACCCACCAAGGAAATGTTCCGATGGCAGAGAAACGTGTCAGCGTTCGGCTTTCCGCGACTGGCGGCCGTCAGGTGCGCGCCGAGTTGGAAGGTGTCGGAGAGGCCGGGTCTCGGGGCTTTGGCCGTCTCAGCCGTGAGATGGAACTCGCGAACACTCGCATGGCCGCTTTCGCGCGCCGAGCGAGGATCGCGGCGACCGCCGCCGCAACTGCTTTGGCCAGTGCCGTTGTCGCGATGACCCGCTCTAACGTGGCTGCGGCCAACGAGATCGGCCAACTCAGCCAGGTGGCTAATGCAAACCCGGAGGCCTTCCAGCGCTGGTCGGCTGCCTCGGCCACCGTCGGCATCGAACAAGAAAAGCTTGCCGATATCCTGAAGGACGTGAATGACCGGGTGGGGGATTTCCTGCAGACGGGCGGCGGTCCGATGGCGGATTTCTTCGAGAATATCGCGCCGCGGGTCGGCGTGACAGCCGACCAGTTCGCACGGCTTTCGGGGCCGGAGGCGCTGCAACTCTATGTCGACAGCCTCGAGCGCGCGGGCGTCAGCCAACAGGAGATGACCTTCTATCTCGAGGCCATGGCCTCGGATGCGACGCGGCTGATCCCGCTCCTGCAAAACGGTGGGGCGGAGATGACGCGGCTCGGGGCGCAAGCACAGGCGCTTGGGGCGGTGCTCGGCGCTGATGCGATTGCAGCCATGCGCCGGTCGGAACTCGCGCTGGTCAGCATTGGGCAGGTCTTCACCGGGGTGCGCAACCGGATCGCTGTCGCGCTGGCGCCTACGCTGGAGGCTGCGGCCAATGCCTTCGTGGCTCTGGCCTCCTCCACTAGCCCGATCAGCCGAGCCTTCGACGCGGTGCTCGCCAATCTCGACCGACTGGCCATCTACGCAGGCACCTTCGCTACGTTCCTCGCCGGCCGCTGGATCGCGGCCATGACTGCCGCCGCGCTGTCGGTGCGGGGATTGGCCACCACGCTCGTCGTCCTGAAAGGCGCGCTCATCCGCACCGGCATTGGCGCCCTCATCGTGGGCGCAGGCGAACTGGTCTATTGGTTTACGCGGCTTGCCTCCGGCGCAGGCGGCTTCGGCGAAGCCATGGGCCTCTTGAAGGACGTCGCGGTCGAGGTCTGGGAACGGATCAAAATGGGGGCCAACGCGGCCGGGTCGCGTGCCACAGCCATGTTTTATGATCTCAAAGCGGATGCTGCGACCGGCATGGCTGGGGCCATCGAGAGTGTGGTCGCCTTTGGCAACACGACCGCCAATACCTTCGAGGGTGCGCTTCTCGCCGTGCGCGAGATCTGGTCGCGCTTGCCGGATGTGATCGGGGATCTCGTCTTCTCGGCGGCCAACCGCATGCTCGACGGGATCGAGGCCATGCTGAACGGCGCAATTCGCCGAATTGACGCCTTCACCGGGCGCATTCGCGATGGGCTCGCGGCTGTCGGCATCGAGACCACCTTCGGGCAAATCGGTGAGATCAGTCTCGGCGACATCCCGAACCCCTTTGCCGGGGCCTCCGCAGATGCAGGAACGGCTGCGGCAGAGGCGTTTCGCCGAGCCTTCGAGGACAACCCGCTCACGGCCCCTGAACTTGGTCTTGATGGGATTGCCGCCGAGGCGCTGGCCACCGCGAACACCTACCGTCAGGCTGCGACCGATCTGGCAAATGGCGCGACGGCCCCGCTGACCTCTTGGGGCGCGCTTCGTGACGCCGTTGCGGGCACGGGTGAAGAAGGCGCGGCGGCGCTGGATGAGGCCACGGCCTCCGCGGATCGGCTGTCGGATGCCATGGGGCGTGCCGGTGGTGCGGCAGGAAGTGCGGGAGATCGGATCGCTACCGGCTGGCGTGCAGTCTCTGAATCTCTTCAGGCTTATGCCACCGACGCCCTGAACTGGGGCAAAGGCCTCGGCGAAACCCTGACTGGCGCCTTCAACGGTGCGGAGAGCGCGTTCCGAAGCTTCGTCGAGACCGGCAAGTTCGACTTCAAGAGCCTCGTGCGCTCGATCCTGGCGGACTTGGCTGTCCTGTCGTTCAAGCGTGCAGTGCTGGGGCCCATCGCCTCGGCGCTCTCCGGCATCTTCGGCGGCGGGTCCGTTGCGGCGGCTGTCTCGCATGCGGGCGGTATTGTTGGCCTGTCGGGCCATACACGGCAGGTGCCCGCGGTGGCTTTCGCTGGTGCTCCCCGGATGCATTCAGGAGGGACCGTGGGGCCGATTGGCGCCTGGGCGGGGCTCCGCCCCGACGAAGTCCCGACGATCCTGCAACGCGGTGAACGGGTGCTCAACCGGCGCGAGGCGGCGAGCTACGGACAAGGCAGCACTGGTTCGGGTGTAATCGTCAATATCGACGCGCGCGGGGCGCAGATGGGCGTGGCTGAACAGATTGATGCGCGACTGCGGGCGGCCATCCCGGAGATCGCCCGCATTGCGAAGGAAAGCGTGGCCGATGGGCGGCGCCGGGGACAGGTGATCTGAGATGGCCATTCCTGTCTTGCCGCTGACGCTCGTGTCCTCGCTCGAGCGGAGGCTAATTACGTCCGTTGCCGAGGCCCGCTCGCCCTTTACCGGCACGTCCCAGATCCAGGACTGGGGCGCGTCGTGGTGGGAGTACCAGATCGAGATGGCGTTGACCCAAGGGGCCAAGGCCCGGCAGCTTTCGGCTTTCTTCACGGCGCTGGGTGGATTGCGGGGCCGGTTCCTCTTCCCCGATCCCTCGATCGAGGTGCCGGTGGCGGCTGGCAATCCTTACGTCACTGAGGCTCAAGTCGCTGGAACATCGACGCTTCGCACGGCCGGTTGGGGGCTTGGTCTGCGCGCGGGGGATTTCTTCCAGTTGGGCGGAGATGCCACCACGCGGCTTTATCAGCTGACGGCGGATGTAACGCCTTTGGGCAGCGAGGCCACGCTCGCCTTCGTGCCGCCGCTCCGGGCTTCCGTGCCGGTCGGGACGCTCCTTGGCCTTGATGCTCCTTCGGTCCTGTTGCGGCTGACGGCCCCGGTTCCCTCGGTCATCGGCCGGGCGGATCAGCATCGCTTTACGATCTCAGCGCGGGAGGCCTTTTGATGAGCCGTGATCTCACCGTCGCCTTCGCCACCGCACTGGCCGATCAAAGCCTGCGGCCGGTCATCTTTTTCGAGGGCCAGTTCGCGACAGGCTGGGTTCGGATCTGGTCTGGCCTTGGGGCTGTGACTTGGAATGGACAAACTTGGGCCGGGGCTGG
Organism: Paracoccaceae bacterium; assembly: GCA_024742575.1. Lineage (GTDB taxonomy): Bacteria > Pseudomonadota > Alphaproteobacteria > Rhodobacterales > Rhodobacteraceae > Marivita. Next base: position 4,847 of record JANSYF010000019.1, read on the forward strand.
GTCTCTTCTCGGGCTCAGCTCCCTCGACGAAACCGGGGAGGTCGTGGCGGGCGGTACGGCAGTGTCGCTGTCCGGCGTGCCCCTTGATCTCGTGCAAGTGGCCATTGATGAGGCGCGCCAGGGCCTGCCTGGACGAATTTGGCTGGGGCTCTTGGCTGAGAATGGCAGCGTCATCGCCGATCCCGTTCAGGCCTTTTCTGGTCGCCTCGATGTCCCGGAAATCAAGGATGACGCCGACAGCTGCACGATCACCATCAGCTATGAGAGCCGTCTCATCGACCTGACTGTGGCGCGGACCTGGCGCTACACCCATGAAAGCCAGCAAGTCTTGATCCCGGGCGATCTTGGCTTCGAATACGTGACCGCGATCCAGGACAGGGAAATCACCTGGGGGCGCGGATAGTCATGGCACGCGTTGAACACTGGGAACGTCTTCTCGCCGCAGCCATAGATACAGCACGGGCGAAGCCTTTCGTTTGGGGCGTCCATGACTGTCCCACCTTCGCCTTCGAGACGCGGATGATCATCACTGGCGGAGAGGATGTCGCGGCTCTTTGGCGGGGTCGCTACACCACCGCGCTCGGCGGCTTGCGGGTGATACGCCGACTGGGCTGGGCCTCGCTCGAGGAGATGGGCCGCGCCTTACTTGGCGAACCTAAACAATCCGTCCTTCTTGGCCAGCGAGGCGACATCGTCCTGGCCGATACTGGCCTCGGCTTCGGCATCTGCACTGGGGCCTCGGCGGTTGGCATGGCGCCCGAGGGCCTTGTGACCGTGCCGCTGACCTCTTGCCGGCTTGCTTGGCCTATCTGAACACGGATCCACTCCATGCCCTTCATCGTGACAGCCGTCACCGCGATCGCGGGGGCGATCAGCGGCGTATTGGCTGCAGGCGGAATTGGTGCCGCGCTCTTGCGGATCGGCGGGACGCTACTGCTGTCCTATGCGGCGCAGGCATTGATGCCCAAACCGCAGACCACGATGCAGCCGCGCACCGTGACGATCCGCGAGCCCGTCGTGCCGCGCGATCTGGTCTATGGCCGCACCCGCAAGGGCGGGGTCATAGTCTTCCTGCACTCCTCAGGATCGGACAACAAATACCTCGATCTGGTGATCGTGCTGGCCACGCATCGGGTCAAATGGATCGGAGCGATCTATTTCGAAGGCGAAGTGGCTGTGAATGCCGCTGGGACCGCGCAAGGCCGATGGGCCGGAAAGGTCGTCGTTGAAAAGAAACTCGGCGCCGCCAACCAGACGGCTTTCGCGGGCCTCAAGGCAGCGCTGCCCGACAAATGGACCGAGAACCACAGACTTCGCGGGTGCGCGGCCATTCGGCTGCGGCTGACCTATGATCAGGATGCCTTCCCAAGCGGAATCCCGAACATCACCGTGGACATCGAAGGCAAGGACGACATCTGGGACCCGCGGACCCAAACCGCCGGCTATTCGGAAAACTCCGCGCTCTGCCTCGCCGACTATATGGCCAATTCGACCTGGGGCATCGGCGCCCGCATCGGCCAGCCCGACGGGATCGACGAGATGTCCCTCGTTGAGGCGGCGAACATCTGTGACGAGACCGTTCCTCTTGCAGGCGGTGGGACCGAGCCGCGCTATGCCTGCAACGGGGTGATCACCCTCTCGGAAGTCCCGAAGACGATCATCGAAGGGATGCTCTCTTCCTTCGCCGGGCGCTGCGCCTTCTCGGGCGGGTCCTGGCGCATTCATGCTGGTGCATGGCGCGCGCCTGATGTTGCGCTGACCTCGGACCATGTCCGCGAAGGCGGGCTGACGCTGGCCACGCGCGTCACGATGTCCTCGAACTTCAATGGGGTCCGTGGCCAGTTCGTCAGCCCCGAAAACGATTGGCAGCCGGATGACTTTCCGGCCTATTCGAGCTCTGTCTATGTGGCCGAGGACGGTGGCGAACAAAAGTGGCGCGATATCTCGCTGCCCTTCACGATCTCGGCCGCCATGGCGCAGCGGCTGGCCAAGATTGAGCTCGAGCGCGCGCGTCGGCAGATGACGGTGCGCCTGTCGGGGAAGCTCTCCGCCTGGGCGGCCACCGTCGGGGATGTGGTGACGCTCTCCTACGCCCGGTGGGGCTTTGCCGCCAAACCCTTCGAGGTGCACGGGGTCAGCCTTGATCTGACGGCCTCGGGCGATGGCCCGCTTCTCCTGCCGGAGTTGGTCCTGCGCGAGACATCGCCCTTGATCTATGACTGGTCGGCCTCTGAGCAGCAGATCTACGCTGCCGCCCCGCGAACAGCGCTGCCCAATGCCTATGACATCCCGGCACCAGGCGCGCCGCAGGTCACCGAGGACCTCTATGTCACGCGAGACGGGGGCGGGCTGAAGGTTCTGGCGCGGATCACCTGGGAGGCGTCGCCATCTGGCTTCGTCGCTCAGTACCAGCTGCAGGCGCGGCAGGGAGGAACTGGGGACTGGATCGATTACGGCCGGACGGATGGTTTGGCCCTTGAGATCCGCGACATCGCGCCGGGGGCTTGGGCTTTCCGCGTCAAAGCCATCTCGGTTCTGGGCGTTTCCTCGATCTGGCAGGAGACGGCGGTCGAAATCCTCGGGCTCACCGCGCCTCCGGCCCAACTCGAGAATGTGACGCTGCAAACGGCGGGTGGCCTTGCGATCCTCAAATGGACCCGCTCGGCTGATCCCGACGTCCGCGTGGGCGGCAACATCGTGATCCGGCACTCAAAGGAAGCGACGGCCACCTGGGCTGACAGCTATTCGATGGACCGGGTCTCGGGCGGCGAAGCCATCGCCGTCGTGCCGCTGAAACCCGGCACCTATCTCGTGCGAGCTGAAGACAGCGGCGGCCGCGCCGGGCCTGAGACCCGGGTCTCGACCAAGGGCGCGCAGGTGCTGGCCTTCTCGACCTTGGACTTCCTGCAGGCCGATCCCGGTTTTGTCGGCCCTAAATCCGGGCTGCAGGTGACAGGCTCCAACCTGACCCTCGCCACGGCGACCACAAATGGCGTGACGCAAGTGATTGGAATGGAGGGGCAATACGCCTTTGCCGCCGGGCTTGATCTTGGTGCAGTGAAACGCGTGCGGCTCCGCTCCGAAATCGGCGTGGCCGCCCTGGCGCTCAATGATCGGATCGATGCGCGCACTGCCTTGATGGACACATGGGCCGACTTTGACGGATCGGCTGGTGCAGAAATCGATGTGCTCTTCGAGATCCGCGAGACCGATGACGATCCGGCCACATCGCCGAACTGGGGTCCTTGGGGCCGTCTCGACAACCACGAAATCGAGGCCCGCGCCGTCGAAGCACGGGCGTTTCTCACGACGAAGGATGCGTCCTACACGCCCATCGTCAGCCAATTGCGGCTCTATGCCGATGAGGTCGTTTGATGGCGCAGACTTCCAACTTCGTGATCGCGAATGATGCGGGCGCGGCCGTTCGGGCGCGGATCAATGAGGTGATCGCTGCGCTGCAATCAACAAGTGCCGGGGCCTCGGCGCCGACGGCGACGACGGCGGGCATGCTCTGGGTCGATACCTCGGTCTCGCCCCCGGTGCTCAGACGGCGCAACGCCACCAACACCGGCTGGGATGCGCTCTTGGATGCGGCGGGCAATCTGGCGGGGCTCGCCAACACAGCCATGGCACGCACGAACCTTGGCCTCGGGACGATGGCGACCAAGTCTGCTGCCGACTATGACACGGCGATTGCTGCAAAAGCGGCGCTGTCCGGCGCAAGCTTCACCGGCGTGGTGACGGCTCCGAACTTCGTGTCCTCATCTGATGTGCGGCTGAAGTCGGAGGTCGAGACCATCGTCGACGCGCTGGCTTTGGTCTGCGCCCTGCGCGGCGTGCGCTTCACCATGGATGGAAGCCGCCAGATCGGCGTCATCGCCCAAGAAGTGGAGCCGATCTTACCCGAGGTGGTCCGTGACAACGAGGCGGGTCAGCTCTCGGTCGCTTACGGCAATATCACCGGCCTTCTGATCGAGGCCGTCAAGGAACTGGCCGCCCGCGTGGCGGCGCTTGAGGAGGCACGCCCATGAATGATGGTGGGTTCATCGACATGATCAACTCCTTCTTCGGAGGCGCAGTTACCACGCTGATCGGCGCCTTTACGGGGCGGCTGATGTGGCACTCAGGCGAGGTGAAGCTCGGCAACCGCCGCTTCTTCGGCAAGGAACTCCTCTGGGAAATCCCCGTGGCCGTCGGCATGGCGCTCATCGGGGAGGCGGCGGCGCGCTATATTGGCCTGACTCAGCCTGTTTCGACCGGATTTGTCGCGACGCTCGCCTATCTTGGGCCTCGGGGGGCAGAAGCCGTTCTCGCCACCTGGCTTGGGCGCCGGAAACCCTGAGCTTGTCTTGAACTTGTAATCTTCCTCCGCCATCTACCGGGCATCCCCTTTTTGACTGGAGAGTTTTATGTCCAGCTCGGACCTACCTGCATTGCTTGCGGAAGTGACCTCGGCCTCGAACCCTGTGGAGGTGATCCGGGCAATCGTGTTGCAAACCGGTGGCTTTTGGCAGGATGAAACCCAGAAACCTGGCCTTTTTGAGATCCAGTTGGCCGGCATCACGGGGCTTGGTCCATCGGCGGAGACGGCTGTAGATGACTGGCTCCAGCAAGCGCAGCGCGTGAAGGTAGAAGGGGCTCTGACCGGAGAGACTCAACCAAGCCTTACGGCTCTTCGCTGATCACAAAAGACAATCGAGAAACTGCCACAAGGTCGCCTAAGGGCGGCCTTTTTTATTGGAGGATGGCCATGACGCCGTTTGACATTGCCCGGAGCTACATTGGCACGACCGAGGGCCCGGGCCCCGCCGACAATTCCGTCATCATGGAGATGTATGCCTCCGTCGGTCATGACTGGGTGGAACATGACTCTGTGGCCTGGTGCGCGGCCTTCCTTGGGCATTGCCTGGAGCGAGCTGGCATTAAGTCCACCCGCAAGCTGACTGCGCGCTCTTACCTCGACTGGGGCGTGCCCATCGACGTGGCAGACGCCCAACAAGGCGACATCGGTGTGATCCCCCGCGGCAGTTCCCGCTGGCAGGGCCATGTGTTCTTTATCGATCGGATTGAGGGCGCTTGGGTTTGGGGGCTCGGCGGCAACCAGGACGACGCCGTCAATGTTAAACGCTTTCCAGTCTCGAAGCTCCTCGGGGTACGGCGCGCGGGCAATGTCGTGCCAAGCGTGACGATGTCCGTCGAGGAGGTGCAAAGACGTCTGAAGGACCTCGGCTATCACGAAGTCGGCCAAATCGATGGAAAGATCGGGCCGCGCACCCGCGCTGCCATTTTGGCCTTCCGGCATAACAACGACCTGGCTCTCGTACCAATCATTGATGTGGCGCTGACCGAAGCGTTGGACAGAGCGTCACCTCGAGAAATCGCACCTGAGAGGGCATCTGGCGCGCCTGCAGAAAGCAGGATCGTAACAGCATCCAATGCACAGATCGGTCTCGGCGTGATTGGCGCGGCGGGATCGATCGGCAGCCAGATAGCGCCGGCACTCGTGGAGGCCGAACAGGCCCGAGACATGGCAGGACGCGTGTTCACCTTGATCGGGCTGGAAAGCTGGCTTTCCAATGTCCTGCCATGGATCGGCGCGGCAGTGTTCGTCGGCGTCATTCTATATGCGCTGCGCGCAAAGGCGGCCCGGATCGACGATCACCGCACGGGGAAAACGCCATGATCTGGGTCTTGATTGTCGTCTCCTGCCTTGCAGGGGATGACCTGCCTGTCTGCGCTAGCAGCATCAGCCAAAGCCGCTACGCACACTTCACCGACTGCGAGGATGCCGCGGTCCGCACGCATGATCACCTGCGGGCCATCGCCGATGCGCGCGGACAATCCGTGCTGCTGCTCGATACACGCTGCTTGGCCCTTTCACTGGGAGCGCCCGCATGAGCGCCATCCTGACCACGCTGTTCGCAGGCCTTGGTCGTCGCTTCGCCTATTGGGGCGCAATTGTTGCGGCCGTTGGCGTCGCAGTCTGGATCCTGCTCCGGCAGGGCAAGCACGCCGCAGAGGCCGACCTCGCCATCCGCCGCGCCGATGCCCGGGTTCGCGCGCTGCAAACGTCCAAGGACATCCGTCATGACCTTCAAAACACTGATCGTACCGATCTTGAGCGTCGGGCTGACCGCTGGATGCGCGATTGACCCTCGTGGTTTGCAAGACGATTGCGATTGGGCTGAACCTATTCGTCCTTCTCGTGGTGATGTGCTGAGCGACGGCACTCTGGCGCAGATCGTTGCCCATAACGAGTTAGGCGCGCGGCTCTGCGGGTGGCAGCCATGACAATCGCCACTTTGAGCGAAGGTCCGGCGATCCTCGTTGGCTATGCTTGGCGTCTGCAGATTGAGGCCGAGGCACCGGTCTTTGCCGAGGGTGCAAGCTATGCCGGCCATCTGCGCCTCAAACCCAGTGATCCGACGCTGCTTGCAGAACTGTCCAGCGCCAATGGCGGGATACAGTACATCACCGACACGGTGTTGGAACTATCTCTGACGCCTTCCCAAACAGCAGCGCTCTCACCCGGCCGCGTGGTGCTGGATTTGGTGCGCACCGATCTCGAGCCAGACCTGCACTTGGGGTTTCTTCTCGAAATCCCCGTGATGTTGCCGGTGACGCGAGGGCTAAGCCCATGAGCGAAGCGATCCAGCAAACAGGCCCGATTACCATCACCGCGCCGATCAAGGTGCGCGTTGTAAACGGGCCATTCCGTATTCGCCTCGGCGGACAGCCAGGACCGCAGGGGGCGACAGGCCCACAAGGCGACAAAGGCGATCAAGGTGATCCAGGCATCACGATCCTGCCCACCGACGCGCCCATCAATGGAGGATTTTTCTGATGGCCAATACGATCCAGCTCAAACGCCGCGTCTCCGGCGTGGCGGGTGCGCCCGCGGCTCTCAAATCCGGCGAGCTTGCCCACAACGAGGTCGACAACACGGTCTATGTCGGCAAGGGCGACGACGGCAGCGGCAATGCAACCTCCATTGTCCCTGTCGCGGGGTCGGGCGGCTTTCTGGCGCTGGTCGGCACTCAAACCATCGCCGGGGCCAAAACCTTCTCTTTCGTGCCAAAGTCGAGCCAAGATGCCAGCGGCGGGACCGACCTTGTTCGCAAGTCCCAGGTCGACGGCCTGCTGTCGACGAAAGCACCCTTGGCGTCACCAAGCTTCACGGGATCGCCCACGGCGCCCACGGCGGTCGCGGGCACGAACTCGACGCAGATTGCGACGACAGCCTTCGTCAATGACGCCATTGCCGGCTTTGGCGCCGGCGACATGGCAAAATCCACCTATGACACGGACAATGATGGCAAGGTGGATGCCGCGGAAGTTGCGGATGCCGCTCCATGGGCCGGGATCACCGGAAAGCCCACAAGCTTCACGCCCTCCAGCCACAGCCATTCGATCGCGCAAGTTACGGGGCTCCAGACGGCGCTGGATGCAAAGGCGCCTCTTGCATCGCCGGCACTATCAGGATCGCCGACCGCCCCCACGGCAACGGCCGGCACAAACACGACGCAGATCGCCACCACAGCCTTTGTTGCCGCCGCAATTGGTGCGCTCATCGATGCCGCTCCCGGTGCCATGGACACGCTGAACGAATTGGCGGCGGCCCTCGGCGATGACCCCAGCTTCGCAACGACCGTAACCAATGCGCTGGCGGGCAAACTTTCCGCTGCCTCGAACCTCTCTGATCTGCCGAACAAGACTACAGCACGCTCGAACCTCGGGCTGGGCTCCATGGCCACGCAAAACGCAAATGCAGTCGCGATCACAGGTGGCGCAATCAACGGCATCACTCTCGATTGCGGGACCTTCTGATCATGGCCAATACGCTTCTTCTCAAGCGCACCACCGTTGCAGGCCGGGTGCCGACAGCGGCGCAGCTTGCAGCTGGGGAACTCGCCGTCAACGTGCCCGACGGCAAGCTCTATCTGAAGCGTGTCTCTGGCGCCGAAACCGTGATCGAGCTCGGACAGACAGGGCCGCAGGGCGCAACTGGCCCAGCCGGGCCTCAGGGAGCAACCGGCGCGACCGGACCAACCGGTCCGCAAGGGCCAGCCGGCTCAACTGGGGCTACCGGTGCCACGGGTCCAACGCCGGCGCATCAATGGTCTGGCACGAGCCTTCGGTTCTATACCGGTACCGCCTGGGGCGCTTACGTCAATCTCAAGGGCGCAACTGGTGCCACAGGCCCGACAGGTCCTCAGGGCCCAACGGGTGCCACGGGACCGACGCCCGCCCATCAATGGTCCGGAACCAGCCTGCGCTTTTACAACGGTTCCACTTGGGGGGCTTACGTCAACCTCAAGGGCGATACCGGCGCCACCGGGCCAACCGGCGCGACAGTTCCCAAGGGGGATACAGGCGCCACTGGACCAACGGGACCGCAGGGGCCGGCTGGCCCAACTGGTCCGACCGGCGCCACAGGCCCTCAAGGTCCCGCAGGAGCGGATGGATCGCCCGATACCGCGGGACAGGTTCTGGCCAAGCTGGTGACCGTGGATGGGGCTGGCTCAGGCCTTGATGCCGATCTTCTGGATGGCAGTCACGGCAGCGCTTTCGCACGCTTATCAGGAGCGACCTTCACCGGCACCGTCACCGCGCCGAACTTCGTCTCTTCGTCAGACGCACGGCTCAAGTCCAACATCGTCCCGATCACCGAGGCGCTGGCCAAGGTGCAGGCGCTGACCGGCGTCACCTTCACCATAGCGGGCAGTGACGCGCGGCAGATGGGCCTCATCGCACAAGAGGTTCAGAGCGTTGCGCCGGAGGCCGTCGTTGAGGCCGAAGGCGTGCTGCGTCTGGCCTACGGCAATCTCGTGGGCCTCCTGGTCGAGGCCATCAAGGACCTCGCCCAAGAGGTCGATCAGCTGAAAAGGACTGCGCCATGATCGAGACCGGACTGCATGTCATCTACAATACAGGCACGCCGCTGCATTATGCCGTCGATGTCCAGGACACCTACGCCGGGCTTGCCGTCTTTGCGTGCAGCGAAGCTGGCGAGGGCCTGCGCAACAGTGTTGGCGCCATGGAATGGGCAGAACTCTCGGCAGAACTCGCCACGCCCTTTGACCAGGACCGGGGCGCTGGCTTCGTTGATATGCGCGGCAATGGGCTTTTTGTGCCCGACCTGCCGGGCTGCCCAAATGGCGGGATCTATAAAGGCCGGTCCTATGTCTTCCTCGACGGCATGCGCGGCCATGATGAAATCACCGATCACGCTCTGATCGACATCATGACAGACGCACAGGGCTTTCCGCTGCCTTGGCGCAATCGCTTTGCCCAATCCGCCCGTGAAAAAGTTGATCTCTCTTTCCGCCACCGCGCGCGTGTGCAAGCGGCCAATGCCCTCGTGATCTTCATGCCGATCAAGGGGCCGCTCTCCTCGGCCCGGATCGAGATCCTCTGCGATCAGGACCCCATCCTCTTGAACGGCACCAAGGTTGCGGGCCGGATCGATGACGAAACCATCCCGAATGACGGGCAGTGGTTCAAACAGTTCTATTTCCACGCGGTCGCGACCGAGACGGTGACCGTGCCCGCGGAAGGGCGGGCTCATGTGCCGATCGCGCTCAGTTGGAATGGGAATGGTACGCCTTGCGCCCATGAACTGGCGCTGAAGCTCGAGAGCGACGCCGGCTATCTCCCGAAACGGCGGCTGACGACTGATGCAAGCGGGGTCGGCAGTTTTGCCGTCGACGCCCTGGGGCTCAGCCCGGGAGATCAGATCGCGGTCAAGATCAACACCGAGCATTACACGGCGATCGGTAAGATCATTCTGGAGGTGGTGTGATGGAAATCGCCACGACGACCGAGTTCCAGCTGATCTACCCCAGCTTTGTCCTGCACAAGCATTGGGACATGCCCGACGGCTTCAATGACCGCTTGCATGCGTTGGCGGCCGAGGATGCTCTGGCGAACCGCATTCAAGATGCGGGTGACGGACGCAACGTCGGTGATGATACCAACCATCTTGGGCATCTGCGGCACAACTTCCTGATGGACCGGCAGGACCCGGCCATCGCAGTACTGGCGCAGATGGTGGCGGCAGCTGTCCAGGAATACCTGCAGCTTGCCTATGGCTACGACCATACCGGCGACATCCGCATGATGTCGGACACCTTCTGGCAGCGGCGCTCGTTGCGCGAGAACGTCGGGATCAACGCGCACACGCATATCCAGACCGACATCGTCTGCACCTACTACCCGCGGGTCGCGCTCGATGCGGATTGCCCCCAGACCTCGCTTCATCGTGGAGCGGTGCGGTTTTATGATCCAGCCAATGTCGGCAAGCGGCTCTGGCCTTGCAACAACCCGGACGCCTATGTCGGCGGCTGGTATGCGGTCGAGCCGCGCACGGGCTCGATGCTGGTCTTTGAAGGGCATGTGCCCCACGACAGCACCTATTTCGATGGCGAGGAACGGATGTGTATTCCGGTCCTGTGCTCCCTCGATCTCCCCAATTCCCACTGCAAGGCCGGTTTCTCGGAGATCCTGGCCCATCAGGCGCAAGGAGGCAGCCATGGCCTATAAGGTCGGAACCACAATCGTGATCGATGACAGTGGCTTTGTGGATTGGTCCCGCATTGCCAATAAGCCGGCCATCGGCGCTGGCGATATCACCTCTGTTGCCGTGCAGAACGGGGGCACCAGTTCGGGGGTCAATGTTGGTCTCAGCATGTTCTCAACCGGTGGGAATTGTAACTGTACCGCCAATTGCTACGTCACCAGCCTGTCTGGAGGTGGGGCCGCGGGCGATGTTTCGATCACCGCCAACCGATCGTACTTCAATTGCAACTGCGCGTGTCGGTGCTGACGATGCAAGTTCAGCAGACGAACCTTACGCTCTGGCCCACCCATGTCAGCTTTTTTGAAGCGCCGGTGGACTGGGAGGTCAATCGCCAGCTCGCGGATGAGGCCATTGCGGCCGTTGGCGGAGATAGGGGCGCCAGTCCGCTCAGCGCTGCCAAACGCCGGGTGCGCGACATTCTCGAGAGAAGCGCAGCCGGTCAGACCCTAAAAACACACCTCTTTGCCTGCGCGCGGGCCGTGCTTGGACAATGGGCCCAATACCTTGATCCCGACCATTGCGAAAATCGTGCCCTCGTCATCGAGCCCGGCGGCTTCATCTCAACCCACAAGGACAGCCGCGAGGGCGACCTGACCTGCGTCCACTTCCTGACTGGGAGTGGAACGGGCCAGCCGGTGAACAGCGTGGGCACCCCGCGCTTCGTGATCGAGGACCCATCGCGCTATTTCGACGAGGGGCGGCTGCCCTTTGAGAGCCGCCACGGCTACTCGGTCAATCCACGGCCGGGGCTTTCGGTCTTCTTCCCCTCTCACATTCCCCACAACCAGCACCCCTACGAGGGGAACGCGCCGCATGTTCAGGTCGTCGCGAACTTCCGCGTCAACCTGCCCGTGGCAATCGAGGAAAGGCTGTTTGACTGATGTGGTTCGATTTGACACTGGAAGCGCGTGACGGCAGCCGTCACCAACTACGCTACAACCCCCACACTTCCGAATGCGAGGGGCTGCCGCTGCCGGTCAAACCGGGGATTTTTGCACCGGTTGCCCGCGTGGCCAAAGACAAGCCCCTCGGAAAATCTCGCGCACCCCGTGTGCTGAAAATCCAGCTCGGGCTCTCCTGCAACTATGCCTGCAGCTATTGCAGCCAGGCCTTCCAGATCGGCGATGCCACGGTCTCGAAGCTGGCCGATGTCGAGCACTTCCTGACCCAGCTCGACGGTTGGATCGCCGACGCCCCGGAAAAGATCGAGCTCTGGGGCGGGGAGCCCTTCCTCTACTGGGCCAAGATCAAGCGGTTGATCCCTGAACTGGCGGAGCGCTTTCCGGCGGCGCGCTTTTCGATCATCACGAATGGTTCGCTCTTCAATCGAGAAAGGATCGACTTCATTGCCGCCCACGACATCGCCATCACCATCTCGCATGATGGGCCGGGCCAGCATCTGCGCGGGCCGGATCCGTTCGACGATCCTGACAAGAGCCATTGGATCCAAACCCTGTTGGCCGAGCGTCCCGAAAAGACCGGGTTCAATGCGGTGCTGACGCGCCAGAATCACGACCTTCGGGCCCTTAAGGCCTGGTTCGCTGAAAAGGTCGGACCGGACATCTTCGTCGGGCTCGAGGGCGTCGTGAATGTCTATGACGCCGCGACCGCCATCGGGACGGGGCGGTTCGACCCCGCGGAGCTGACCAGCCTGACGCGGTCAATCTTCGAGGCGCTGGTCGAGGACCCCAACGCCTTTGGCCTCGGCGAGCGCATCAACGAATTCTATTCTTCGATTCAGCGTCGGCGGCCCATCGAAGCGCTTGGCCAAAAATGCGGGATGGACAGCCCCGACGCCATTTCCGTCGACCTGCGCGGGAACGTGATGACCTGCCAGAACACCGGTGCGAAGGGCGTGCACAAGATTGGTCACGTCGCTGACTTTGACGCCATCGCGCTCGACACAGCGACGCATTTTGCCTTCCGGGACGAATGCATGTCATGCCCGGTCGTTCAGCTCTGCAAGGGGTCCTGCATGTTCCTCGAAGGCGAGTTCTTCAAGCAGAGCTGCGCCAACGAGTTTGCCTTCAATATGGGCATCATGCTGGCGGCCGTCTGGCATTTGACGGGGATGGTGGTGGTTAGGATGGAAGGCGGCTGCTCGCCGTCCTCGTAATCGCGACGAGCTTGTTGACCGGTTGCGCGACGGCGGGTTTTGAAACTGGCGGCGTGGCAGCACGTCCGCCACTTGTGGAATACAGCGGGGAGTTTCAGGCACGGGCGGCTGAGGAGTTGGCAACACTGCCGGATGGGTCTGCCATCGTCGAGATGATGGGCGACTACGCTGTTTTGAGGGAACAGCTTCTTATTTGCGTGTCGGAATAAGTTAAAATTATCAACAAAACTCAACATAGCCAATCAGTTCAGCGGAATAGCTTCCATCGCCACTAGCCGAACCTTTGTGCTTCAATTCCCGCTGCAGAGTGGGCTCCACATGCCGCTGAAAAAGTTCAAGACGTTGTTCAATACTCATGATGGGAGGTGAAGTCTTTGCGCGAAGAACAGCTTCTACTCGGCGTTCAGCAGCGGGAATCCGTTGCCCATCCAAATTAACGGCTATTGTTTGAAGCGTGGTTTTTCGTTCTCCTGCGCTGTTCGAAGTCTCAACCATCCAAACAGAGAGGACACCCTGACCAAACTCTGCGCCGTCTATCGAGACGCCGAGATCTTCCGGGGGGACACTACGCCAGCGACCCAACTCCTCTTGGACGACCGGATGGTCTAGTCCCAAAAGGTCGAAGTCATCGCTAGTGGTAGCTGTTTCGCGGTCGAGGGTGAACCGATTGAGGCGAGTTCCGTCTGCTCCAACAAGATCTAACGTTTGCTCATCGACCATGACAATGCTGAGGTTGCGTCCGGCAAATGCTGTTGAAAGAAAATCGACCAAACGCCCCAAACCAGATGTGACATCAGAAAAGGGCTTGTAGTCGTCCAAACTGAAGCCATCGAGTTCTTGGAACAAATCAAATACCACCTCCCTTGCTTCCCGCGCATTAGACAAAGCGGCCTCCAATTCCACGGCTGTCCTTTTTAGTTCCGGATCGCCTAACGCCTCCTGATAAAGGCGGTCGTAGTTCAAGCGTTCAGAGAGCTGTCCAAGTATTTGCGATCGAAGATCTTCAGCAACATTCCCTTCGGCATCCACCTTGCCGAGAGTACGGGCAATCTCTTGAAGCTTATCGTCAAGAAGCAGAAAGATCCGTCCTTCGATCGTGTCGGACAAGACTAGATTGTAGACCTGTGCGGTATGCATTTGGCCGTAGCGGTGAATTCGTCCGATCCGTTGCTCCATGTCCATCGGGTTCCAAGGGAGATCAAAATTGAACAGGATGCGCGCGAATTGTAGATTGATACCCTCCCTGCCTGCCGCCGTGCAGACAAGCACTCGAGGACCATTCTTCTGTTTGAAACGACGTTCGGCAGCGACTTTTGCGCCGTGATCACCGCCTCGGAGCACCACGACGCCTTGCCCTGGGTATACTTTTTCGATTTCGCGGGCGAGTAGATCAACGGTGCCTAGGTATGTTGCGAAGATCACGACTTTCTCGTCGGAGTTCTGCCTCCAAAGAACACCGAGCCCATCCAGCAGTTTTTGAACTTTGGTTTCGCGTTGGCTTGGGAAACAAGCAAGCAGTTCGGCGATGCGTAGCCGCTCTTCAGGCAGATGAAGTTCTACCGCCGCGGACGCTATGTCCTCTACGTGAGACGAGTCAAATTCGCTGCCATACGGGTCGGAGGCCATTTCAAGCGCTTCTTCGTCAAGCTTCTTTGCCAAGCGGTATTTTAAGTCCGCCATCACCCGGTCAACTTCGCTTCGGCTGATCGGATCCCGCTCTAGTCCCCATTCTGCGTGGATTAACTCGCGGGCTTCATCGTAGAGTCGTTCCCGACCTTCAATGTCCAATTCTCGGTCGCGTAGCAGTGCCTCGTGCAGAGTAAGCATCAGCATCCTGCGCTTAAGCGTCCTCCGCACGGCCGCAAAACTTGATGCTGCAATCTTTTGGAAGATCGCCATCAGAAACCCAAGAGCACGACCTTGATTTCCTTGTCGCTTAGCCAAATCGAAACCGTCTTCAAGGTATTCTCTGAGCTTTTCGTAGAAACCGCGCTCTTCTTCTCCCATCAGGAAAGATTCGGTATGTACCCATCGACGCGCGAACAATGCATCTCCGTTTGGTTTGCACGCGTCTGCCTTTGTTCTCCTGAACATCACAGTATTCAAGCGATGACGGTTTTCGAGCATATCCTCGGGATTGTTGAAGAGCGTCGGGTTCAACAACTGGACCAACATCCAGAACTGGAAGTGGTTGCCTTGGTGCGGCGTCGCGGAGAGCAAAAGCAGGTCGCGAGTATGGCCTTTGAGGGCTTCGCCTAGATTATAGTTCTCTGTCTTTCGGACCTTTCCGCCGGTGCGGTGCGCCGTCAGATGGTGGGCTTCATCGAAGACCACTAGGTCCCATCGAGGCGCATCGAGAAGCCGCTTAATCCGTGCCGGACGCTTCAATGTGTCAATGCTGGCAATCAGCCTGTCATGTTTGGCGAATGCATTTGTCTTTCGGTCCGTGATATCGCCTGCGGAACCAAAGACTTCAAAATCCAGGTTGAAGACATCATTCAGTTCCTCGTGCCAGTTATTCACCAACCCAGCAGGAACCACCATCAGGGCGCGATCCAACTCACCTCGACTAGCCAGCTCTCGAAGGACCAGCGCAGTTTCGATGGTCTTTCCAAGGCCGACTTCATCGGCAATTAGATACCGGCGGGGAGAGGCCGTTGCGATCCGGTGGGTCAGAACAACCTGGTGCGGCAACAGGTCAATCCTTGCGGAGGTAAGCGCTGAGGCGCTTTCCATCGCGGGCAAAGCATGTGCCTCATAGGAAAGCCAAACCTTCTTCGCCCGATCAGCTGTGCCTTCAACAGATCCCAGTATTCGCTCGGTTCTCGACAGTTCGCGCTGGATGCTGGCGACGGGCACGCGGCGTTCGCCGCCGCTGAAGAACGCGCGTAGATAGCCGTCCCGAGGTGCTTCCAGGACAACGCCGGGGCCATGGTCCGAGTGGTTGATCCGTTCGCCTGGGGAGTATGTGACCTCTTCAACCTGCATGCTCAGGTGATCCGCAGATGAAAAAGCCCGGCAGGCTTGTTGCCGTTCGCGAGGATGATTTCCTGTGGATACTCGCGTGCTTCGCCCCACAGCAGTCGGCCAAAGTCCAGCGTTTCTCCTCCATATGGTGCGGAGCATTTCCAGGTGACAGCATCGCTCGCCGTTTGAACCTGCAATCGGCGTTGACCACCGGGGAGCCAGAACACCAGTGCGGCATCACCTTCGTAGGCATCCTGAAATGACAGGATGACATGCTTGAGCGTGTCTGCGAGCCACTCTTCGGCTTCGGCAGGGGACAGCAGATCGAGGCAAGCGTCGAGACCTGCGACGACCAGTGTGTTCCCGGCATTGCTGGGCAGATCGTCGGGCCAGTTCTTCGACGCGCGGATCATTTCACGGAGGCTGAATACCTCTCCGGCCTTGGTGACCTCGGAGAAGGCATCGTTCTCCCAGATCCAGCTTACGCCGCGCCGTTGCCAGACCGTGTCATGCAGCTGCTTCATGGTCAGTCCTCCTGAAACAGGGACAGCTGCCGGACCTGGTCTTTGTTGCTGGCGGCCCAGTTGTTGTAGATGGTCAGCGCCCGCGATGCGGCGTTTCGCATCGATTGCATCTGTCCCCGCTTGCTTAGCCATTCGAGTAGGCTTTTCAGGGCGGGGTGCGGTTTGAAGTTTTCGTTCTTGAGCGTGTCCGACGCGTTGATACCGCTGCCGTCGAAACACGCGCCGATAATCACCAACGCCTGATCAAGATCGGCGGTCAGACGGCGGCGATGTTTGCCCTGCCAATCGCGGGCGAAATCCAGCGGATCGGCGAGGTGGAAGACCTTCTTTTCTTCGGCGCACCAACCCCGGTTCACAAATTCATCGGGCGCGATGCCGGAGCCGCGCAGCAGCTTCTGCATCTGGTCACGGGCGAGTTCTGTCTTGCCATCGAAGATGCGCAGGAACTGCCGGGTGATGGGCTCGGCGATGACCGGGGGCGGTTCTGAGGCCTTGTTGGCATCCTCGTCGATCAGTTGGTTGATGCCGACCAAAGCGTCCTTGACCGAGATCGGCCGACCTTCGTCGACGTAGACCTTGCCATAGTGGCGCGAGAAGTATTCCAGCGCCTTACCGCGGCGGATGACCTGCAGGTCGGCGGCGGGCAGACCGGCGCGGGCGTGGTTTTCCAGCATGCCCTGAAGCTGGCGTACGTCGGCTAAGACCTCACGGCGCATCCGGCCCCAGCTAACTTCCTTGGGTTCTTCAATCCGCTTTCGGCAGACGTGAATGATGTCGTATTCGATTGTCTTAGATCCAAACTGACCGTCGCCTTTGGTTTCATCAGAGCGGATCGGATAGGTCGCTTCGAGGTAGAATCCGGAATCGAAAAGGGACTCCAACACCGAAACCCACGGGGCGTCCTCACTGTGATGAAATGTGAAAGCCAACATTCCACCAGGTTTGAGAGCCCGGTGACTTTCTCCCCAACAGGCAGTGAGAAGTCTTTTGTAGAACCCATCCGGATCTTCTGGCTCGCGGGCTCTGTTTGCCACTGCCTCCATCGACTTCGGGCTATAAGCCCCTCGAAAAACCTCAGGGTACTCCGGCTCAAGAAGTGTTTTTAACCAAACATAGAAAAAGTCAGATAGTTCTGAGTAGTGGAGAAGGCCGCCAAACGGAGGATCCGTAATTACTAGATCTAAACTTTCATCAGCATAGTGCTGCAAATCCGTGGATGAACATGGAGTTATGGCCGCTCCACGCACTATATCATGTGGATACACCTTTTCGCTTTTTCCCGAAATGGCATCTCCTAGATGATTATCCAATGATGAAATGAAGTCTGAACTAACAGTCTCCCAAGGGTCCTTTGCCCATTCTAGCCCGTGTGTAATCCACTTGAATAGCGCGTTGAAGTTTCCCGCACCTACTGCAGAAAACAAATTCCCCTCGACGGTATTTGCCTTGGGGTGAAAGTTGTTGTTCGAGAAGTGCGGAATCAATTTATCGTATTGGCTTTGAAAGATCCCAAACATGCAGTGATATCGCAAAATCTGCACATAAGAACCGGTTACCGCCTCAACAGCAGATTTTGAGTAACCTCTTTTCTGCGCATTTGACAAAAACCGCATTGCAAGGGCGTGAAGCAAGAGCTGTCGCGGATTAAACATGGTCCACCAATGCGTAAATCCGTGACCTGTGCGAATGTCGCCATTTGCGATCGCTGTCATGAAACCAAATGGAACTTCGGATCGCGGCCAAAAATCTCGCAGGTCTTGGTCTCTCCGATTTTCCCATTCTTTCACCGCAGCGCTGTATTGTGCGGCCAACTTGTTCTCGAAGGGTGAGAAGAATCTTCCACCATAAGGAATTCCATCTTCATCTCGTTTGGGCGAATAGGATTGAACTGCGTAGGCGGCCATAGGGCCAGCTTTTCCAGTTGCTTTTATCGCGTCCAAGACGTCGTTTTCCTTGCCGTCAGATTGGCAAGTAAAGGTTGATTTCTTCGGAACTGTTCCGCCTTCTTTCCCCGTTGCGAACGCGACATCAGTTTCGGGACAGGTCACCGTGTCAGGAAGCTTTCCGCGCACCTCCAACAAACGAATGTGCTGTGCTCTCTCTGCGTTCCATGCAGCGGTAGATGCAGCGTCGTCCTGCGGCGAGCCACCGTATTCCACGCCATTGGCGTCCGCGCGCGGGCTGCCAGCCAACCATTGCGGATGAATCAGAAGCGAAAGCTCAACCTTTTTGTTTTTCCCTTTACCCAGACGTAGCTGGCCCCGCCCGCTTTCAATGTGGAGACCCGTCTTTGGGTGAACATGCGCGGAGAATTTGTGTTGGCAGCCGGGGCAGGTCACATGCCCATCGTTGGACAGCACCGCGTAGGTGGGTTCGTCCGGAGCAACATAGAGAGGCACATCAGGTGCCATGCGAGCGGCCGCCGCTTCAATATCAAACGAAGTCTCACAGGAAGGGCATGTGTGCGCCCAGCTTTTCACTGAAATGGATTTCACCGCCATCACCGGGTTGGTCATGATGGGCGTGCGATGGCCGCAACCAGTCACCTGGCAGGGACCATGCTTGGCCCAGAAGGTGTAGATAATCTCGGGCCCGTCGTAGTCGTAGTCTTTCCGCTCCTCCGGCTTCAGTGCCAGCGGATCGAAATCCGGGCCCATCACTTCGCCGGTTGGTTTGTGTGTCCAGGTGCCTTTTTCGCCGTTCGGGCCGTCGCAATAGTAGAACGGCATGATCTGCGGCTTCACCTCGGCCTCGATATCGGCCAGCAGGCGCTTCACCTCGTCCAGATCAACATCCGCAAGCTCTTGCTTGACCACGAACCATGCGACGGGGTTTAGATCGTTCCCCGACATTTGCATGCCGAGGCGTGAGCCCTCGACCAGCGTTGTGCCGCCGCCCATGAAAATGTCGGCGACCTTCAGGTGCTTGAACGCGCCTTTCTTCTGGTGGTTGGCGTAGTAATTGTCCCAGACCAGCTTGGCGGCGTGGGACGGATCATCCGGAGCCTTTGTCGCCGCCGCGATGAGCATGGAGCGAAAAACGCTTGACCGGCGCCGCGCCCACCATTTCGACATCTGATAGATCGGCTTGCCCGCGTTCCCCTCGATCACCGCGACCTGGTTCACCGGCAGGATCGGAAAATCAACCTCAAGGCAGGTTTTCGGACGGTTCGGATCGCTGAAATCCACCGTCTCCATGGCGACAGGTTTTCCGGAACCAACCGCTCGGGCGACTTCTTGCGCAATGCGTTCTTTCTTCGTCGCCATCGGCGGGAAATCCTTACTTCGTCAATTCAATAAAGGGGCAGAGCATCTCCAGCAGGGAGAGGCCGCCATGCGCCAGCGTTGGGTAACCGCCCTGGCTGCGCCATTTCCAACGGCCGAGGGCGAGCAGGTGAGGTCCATGCGGGCCGTTGGCCTGAAGCGCGACCGGGGGAACAAATGGCCCGGGGTCGTGGTCGCCGGGCACAAGCCGACCGCTTCGCAGGGCGCTCTTTAGGAAAGCCCCCTGTTCGTCAGGGGCATCAAAGAATTCACCGGTCGCGGCGTAGCCGTGGTCAGACGTGATGAGGAGCCGACGACCCGTCGCCAAACGCTCCAGGAACGCCCAGAAGTCATCACTGGCGAGCTGCGCGGAGATATCGTTCGTGAGAACGCTAAGACCTTGTCCAGCCCCGGCGGTGGCGTGGAGTTTTGTATCCGGCCATTGATGCCAGAAGATCCAGTTGGGCGAAGCATCGATCAGGTCGCAGCAATCCTTCCAGGGAAGGTCTATACATTCGGTGCTCGCAGGAGCGAGCCGATGCAACATGCCGCCACCGTTGTTCTGCAGCTGGCTACGACTATTGAAGCCAAGTGCCTTGGCGAACGCGTTCGTCTCACTCGGGATCTCCGCCCCATAGGTCGTAGAAGCATGCAAGGTGAAGCCACGCTCTTTCGCTCCCTCAATGATCCACGGCATTTCCCTCAAGCTGATCCCGTCCAGGATCAGGACTGCCTTTTTGCTGTACGGCTTGCCCCACCACTCGCTGACCTGCTCGGCGTTACGCGGAACCACATCTCCGAATGCTTCCCATAGATCCCAAGCGACCGAAGAAAGAAAATGGTCCAGCTCTCCAATCGAACGGTCTCGCCGCGTGACTTCGGCTGAAGCATTGCTCGCGCTCAAAGGGGAGCAGCAGATTTCCAGAACGCGATCAATCACCACTTGCCAAGCTTCTTCATCCGTCGCATTCGTCAGATCGCCGAGGTACCGGGTGTCGAGCGCCATTAGCTGTCTTCCTTGTCCAACGAGATCTCGAACGTCATGCCGTCAGGCAGCTTTTTTAGGAGCTCTTTGAGCTGCGCACCGGTTGCAGCAGACACCTTCAGAGTTACTTCCTTCACGGGCGTTGCCGGGCCGATGCCCCAGCCTTCCATCTTTCCGATCAGGTTGAGGGGCGATGTGGGTGCGCTGAACAAAGGTGTGCGGCCACTGCTCGTACCACTGCCGAAAATCCCCGCCGGCTCTGGCCCTGTGCCCCCCGGGTCGTCGGCCGGCCCTGTCCCAGTAGGGCCATCCGTAGGCGGCTCGCCTCCTGTGCCAGGCCCTCCGAAAAGCCCGCCAGCCGGAGGGGTGCCCGCGGGTGGCGTCACTGGTGCGGATCCTCCTGTCGAAGGCACCGCAGATGGCTTTAGGAGGAAGACTTCATCCAGTTGACGGCCCGTTAATCCAAGTTTGGACCGCAGTCTTTTCCAAGCGGTATCTTCGCCTTCACCTGCTTGAGCCTGCAGATATTCCATGCTCCGAAGATTGATCGCGACTTTCCCACGCGCGCAAAGCCGAATGATCCTCTCTTTCATTGCTGTTTCCCCAAGCCAGGGAATGCAGTCTTGTCCAGAAGGCCGGGGTTCTTGCAGCTCCTTCAACAGCTTTCCGACGGAGCTGTTGTTGCTCGCGGCCTCCAAAACTAGATCTTGGAAGTCCTCGGGCACGAAGAGGTCGCTTGTAAGTGAAGCTTCAATAGCATCAGGGATTTTGGAGCCCTGTTCTTTGAGTGTTTCAATGTGGAAAACACATTGCGACGTATCGGAGAAATTCCATCGGTGCAGGGCGGCAAAGCGATCGAAACGCTTCTTAAGAATGTCGCGCAGCTCGCCTTGGTACTTCGTTTGTAGCTTCCGGTATTCAGAGTTTTGCGAACCCCATTCCTGAGCCTTCATTTCTGCGCGAGCGAGAATAAGCAGGTCTCTATCATAAAACGCGTTCGTATATCCTGAGCGCGGCAACAAGAAACGAACTGTATTGCGCCGTTTCTGAAGGTGATCCTTCAGCCACTGACCTAGCCGTTCATTCAGACGATCGGGCTCTTCTGGCAAAACTAATATTGGAAGTCTGTCGTCCCACTTGTCAGGATGCTCTCCTTCGTCCAGACCAGTCCATGGATCAGTCAACCAATTCCTCGGAAGCGCGATCACCCGAAAATTCTTCGCGACCTCCTCCGTGCCGCCGATGACGTATCGGATCTCTTTCGCCAGCTGGACCAAGTCGCTGCCATCGGTGAAGAGCTTGTCGTTTCTGGCAGATGCCATCACTTTGGCTTGAGGGTTCTCCTCTTCCTTGAAGACGAGTCGCGTTCCATCCTGATGGATGTTGAAACTGTTCTCGATGATCGTCGCCAGTTCCACCTGGAAGGAGTTATCATCGATCTTGTTGGCCTTTGTGATGTCGGCTTGAAGGACAGCAGGTTCCGCTCCAGCCATATTGCCCACTGCGATTGATCGTAGCCAAAGGGCACCCACGATATCCTCTAGGTGAGGCGCTTTGGTTGTGTAGTCTGGAACCGCCTCAACAACCGATGTCAAATTTCGTCGAGCTTTATCTCGCAGGGCGCGATGCTGCTGATTTGCGACCGAGTCGAGCAAAGCGCCTATCCCGGTAGCTTCATCGTTCAGTTTAAAATCCGCAGAAGTCAAAACTGGGGTTTTCTCTCCACGACTCTTAAACAGACTTGCCAGAATGCGGATCAGGTCCCGTGTTTCTTGGGCATCAGTGGCGACAAGGACCTGATCTTCGAGAAGCTGCAAAAGATGGGGCGCGAAAGGCCAAGACTCTCTAAAGTCATTGAGCTTTCGGTCTTGCTCCGCTGGAGGGACATTGAGCAGTCGAAAGAATTCGGCCACGTGGATTGCTAAAACTCCATCCACTGAAGACTCGTCAATTTGGAGTCTGTTTTCAAATAGTCGGTGCAGTAGCATCCTGCGACGATCATTCTGAATTTTATCGGGACTACCTCCAGCGCGAAAGTCTACTTGCACCGGATTTACGCGGTGAATTTGCTGATAAGCATCGCTTGTTCCGTTCCGAACAGACACGACAAGGACAAGCAGGTCAGGATGTTCCTTAGCAATTTCAGACAAGATCTGAACAAAGTTGAACGCCCAATTCTTCCAAGGATACTGCTTGGTGTTGGTGAGACCGTCGAACCAAGTCTGGAATTCATCCAGAAGAAGCATCATCGGGGTGTGACGAAGGAGCTCGAGAATCAACTGATCGGATGGGATGTCCGGCTTGGCCGAACCCATTCCTTCCCATTTACCCTTGATATATGTTCCGTGAGGGTGGCGCTCAAAAAGAATATCCCACAGAAATTTGTAACGCTGGCGATGCAGGCTCTCTCCGATAACCAGCATTTCGTCGCGAAGTGGAATTGCGCCTATTTTGGCATCACCTAGTTTGCCTGACCAATCTGATAGCCACGCTTGGGTCGATTTTGGATCACTAACGGCGTGATATAGTGCCGCCATTAAGTGCGACTTTCCGAGCCCACGTTCGCCGATCACCACGACGGGACGTCCTTGGCTGGGGCCGACAGCCTCAATACCCTTGAGAAGATCCAAAGTTGGATACGTTATTTCCAGAAAATTCTCTGCCGGCACTTGAGTAGCGCCAGTATTCGACTCGTTTGAGAGTTCGATAGCTGTGCCCTTCAGGCGCCGCCCCAAAAACTCATCCCTTAATTTAAGCCCTAGCATCGAGGTCCCCTCAAACTCCGGTCTCAGCACGGTTCAATTCCGTGTGAGGTGTTAACAAAACAATCTGCTGATCCTGCGGTTTCCTAGCACCTGGATCGGTATCGAGCCCCAGACGTTTCAGAGCATAGTAGAGCAGAGCGCGTCGCACCTTGATCTTCGCCGTGCCACCGCGCATTCCATAGTCGAGCGCAATCACCTTTTTCTGGCTCTCTGAGAGTTCAGGGTGGGGGGCAATCTCCAGCGTGACGTGCTCTTGCCAATCGTCATCGGCCGCATCCGTTGCGCCGCCGGCGTCTACGCCACGCGTCTCGAGGATGCGCGAAAGCAGGAAGTCCTTGAAAACTTCGTCGGTTTTACAAAATGCCCGTGTGTGCCATCGGAAGCCATCGAATCCAATGGCGTGGGGCGCGATCCACCGCCAGCTCGGCTCCGGACGCGAGAGAGACTGATACTTCACCTCGATCGCTTCAGAGCGGCGGATTGCACAGACTACAGATCGCAGTGTCACGGGGTTCACACCACGGGCCGGAGTGGGCGTGGCGTCATAGGCTGGTAGTTCAGCAATCCACGCGTCGTCGCTATCCATGAGGCCATCAGCCAAAGAGCGAAGCTGTGCGAGGTAACGGCTAGCATCGGGTTTCAGGAACTGAGCAGCATAATCGGGACCTCGGACGTACGTCCGCGCACTCTTGTCGTAGACCATGTTGTCCGGAGCCAGACCGATATAGCGGTTCAGGTCGGCGGACGCTTGGTTCACCGATAGTCCAAACTGCTCCATCAAATCGCTTCGGTTCACATGCCCCTCCCAAAACAATCGGAACTCGATGAACTCGAGGCGCTGTGCGACCCCCCAACGAAGCTCCGACTTGCTGTTATCCACTTCGCACTCCCGACTCGGCGCGCATGATTTATGTACGCGCCCATTTTTTGTGCTGACTGCACGCTAACGGGGAGTCGTGTCGGGTTCAATCGAAATCCCGCGATCTTTCGGGGGTTTGCTCCAATGAACAGGACCGAACCGCTAATGCCGGAGCAGGGTGTCGACCTCGCGTCTCCCCGGCACGACTGCGATTATCGCCACCGCTTTAGCGGCTGCGCGGCCGGCGAAAACTCAAGCCGGCCTGGTGGGCTCCGAGCGGCTTAGCCGCCATCTCCACCGCCACGCTCGATCCGACCTAACGTCCGGCGTTTCCCGCGGCTCCCGCGATTATCGGACCTATTCGGCGACGGGATAAAACGGCTTACCCCAATCCTCATCGGGATTGTCCATCATAATGTCGACGAATACAGGCATAAGAAACCCAAGGATTTCAGCGCCGTCTTGAACCTGAGACCGGTTGACGCTGCTGTTCCAGGTTGAGCCACCATGGACGAGCTGATTGCGCAGGACGTAGAGCCGATCAAACACAAAGCTCAGGACCCGCGCAGTATCTCCAGCCTGAAAAGACAGAGCGAAGGATCTCGCGGAGGCTTTGAATCTTTCCTCCCAATCATCGAATCCATCGATCCCGTTGTGGTGCTGCCAAAACGGATTGAACACATAACGGTTTTCCATGAGCATCCTTACTGGACCTGAAAACCGCTGCCAAAGCGCCTGGTAAATACGCCTATCCTTGTCTAGTTGGTCGAGCCTTCCGAAAAAATCTAGAAACGCCGCACGTTCTCCCGGTGCTATCGACTGAAATTCCTGCTCGTCTGCATAAGCGGCGTTGAAAGCAATCCAAAGAAATATGAAGCGCGCGTCATCATCATCGACACAGGCTTCACCACGCCCGATCCAACTGATCGCGCGATGGACGCGTAATCCCATGGTTTCAGGAAAACCATCGCGAATGGCACGTTGTTTGGTTTTTAGTGCGGCGTGGTCGATGGCTTTTGTCATTGGCGAGCCCGGCTCCCGAGATTTCTTTGATTTAACAATGCTATTCCCCATAGTGTGAGCTGTCGACGAGACAATTTCGGGGGCAAAGGGTTCACAGGCAGGTGCGGAAGCTCAAAAGCCATTTTTTGTTTTCAGCGTCGGATTTGATGCGTTTTATGGGCTGCGCACACGCGACGGCTCTTGATCTCATGTATTTGCGTGGCGAGGGACCTGAGCCTGGCGAGGATACTGAGGATGCCGTGCTTCTTAAAAAGCAGGGCGACGCGCATGAGGCGGCGCATCTTGCTCGCCTCAAGGAGGCCGGACGCACAGTCATGGAAATTGAGCGCGGCAAGCTTGGCGAGAACGCCGAAGCAACACGCGCAGCGCTCGCCGCTGGTCCGGATGTGGTGTTTCAGGGTGCGTTTCTATCCGGAAACTGGGGCGGCTGGTCCGACTTCCTGGAGCGTGTCGAGACACCCTCGGCGCTTGGGTCGTTCAGCTATGAAGTGGCCGATACCAAGCTGAAACGACGGGCTGATCCCAAACATGTGCTTCAGCTGGTTCTGTATTCTGATTTGCTGGCGGAAATTCAGGGGGTGGTGCCCGAGTTCGCGCATGTCGAATTGGGAGACGGCACCCGCGCGACGCTGCGCCTGGCAGACTACTCTTCCTATGCTCGGATGGCGCGACAACGGCTGGAAGCCTTCGTCGCCGATCCGCAGCCGACACGCCCGGTACCATGTGCTGATTGCGGTCTGTGCCGCTGGGCCGAACATTGCAACATTGTCTGGCAGGCCGAAGACAGCTTGTTCAATGTCGCCAACATCAGTCGTGGTCAGGTGAAAAAGCTAGAAGCCGCGGATGTTCACACATTGGAGGCTCTCTCGACGCTGGATCAGCCAGTGCGCGGAATGGCCGAAAATACCCAGGCCCGTTTGGTCACTCAGGCCCGCCTGCAGCAGGCCCGCAAAACCGGGGAGCCAGATTTCGAACTACGGGCACCTGAGCCTGGCAAGGGCTTTGACCTGTTGCCTGAACCGCAGCCGGGCGACCTGTTCTACGACATTGAAGGCGATCCACACTACGAGGGCGGTCTCGAATACCTACACGGCATCTGGTTCGATGGGCGGTTCCAGGCGTTCTGGGCACATGACCACGATGCCGAAGCGCGGGCATTGTCGGACTTGCTGGCGTTCTTTCGTGAGCGGATTTCGCAATACCCCACTGCGCGCATCTATCACTACGCGCCATACGAGATCACAGCGCTCAAACGCCTGACCACGAAATATGGGATCGGTGAGGCTTTCCTCGACCGGTTGTTGAGGGAACGCCGCTTCGTAGATTTGTTCGCCGTCGTGCGCGGCGGGCTGATCGGGTCTGAGCCAAACTATTCCATCAAATCGATGGAGGCATTTTACAATCGCAAGCGCGACGGCGAGGTCAAGACGGCGGGTGGCTCGGTCGTTGCCTATGAGCGCTGGCGCGAAACGCAGGACCAGCGGATTTTGGACGAGATCGAGGATTACAACCGCATCGACTGTATCTCCACTGAGGAACTGCGCGACTGGCTGGTAGGCATCCGACCCAACGGCCCTTGGCCGACACTTGCCCCGGACGCTGGGGAAAAGGAGGTCGAACAGGATGCCGATACGCAAGCATTGCGGAGCATGCTGGCGGAGTCCGGCTTGCCCGAGGCGCGGCAGGATATGCTGTTCAACCTCGGCGTCTTTCACAGCCGTGAGGTGAAGCCCGCGCAATGGGCCGTGTTCGATAGCGCTGCGAAAGACGAAGATGATCTGCTTGACGATCTCGATGCACTTGGTGGGCTTGAGGCAGCGGGCCCTGTCGAGCCCGTGAAGCGATCCTTCGCGCGCCGATACACCTATCCCGAACAGGAGACGAAGCTTCGTAGCGGAAAAAAGGCGACGGTTCCCGTGTTTGACAGCCCACCTACAACCGTCGGGATCGAGTCCATGGATCACCGCGCCCGCCAGATCACGGTCAAAGCAGGTCCAGGCAAGGCTGACCTTCTGGCGGATCAACTGAGGCTGCATCCGGACTGGCCGATCCAGACGGGTGTCATTGCCGGTGCTTTGCTCGATGTGATCGCCGATCAGTGCGGCGCTCGCCGGTACACGGCCGTGGATGACCTGCTGTCGCGCACTGCACCGCGCCTGAGCAATGGTCCAAAGGGTAATCTTCTGGGCGGGGCAGACTCCGTAGCGGGCACCATCGCTGTGGTAAATGACATGGATGGAACGGTCCTGCCGATCCAGGGGCCGCCTGGCACCGGTAAAACCTTTGTTAGTGCCCGCGCAATACTGTCTCTTGTCCGGAAAGGGCACCGCGTCGGTGTTGCTTCGAACAGTCACGAAGCAATCCGCAATGTTCTCATGGGCTGTCTTCTCGCCCTCGACGATGACGATCCTGACATCACGCTGGAAAATGTCGAACTGGCGCACAAGGTCGGTGGCGGTGAGGATGGGTATCCCGATGGATTTTCCGGGATTACCCGCGCCCAGTCGAACCATGACCCTGCGCTATCAGACGCCCATGTCGTGGGCGGCACGGCGTGGTTCTTTTCCCGCGACGAGAATGTGCAGGCTTTTGACTGGCTGTTCGTCGACGAGGCGGGCCAGGTTGGCTTGGCAAACATGGCTGCCATGGGTCGTGCTGCGCGAAACATCGTGCTTGTGGGCGACCCACGCCAGTTGCCGCAGGTCATTCAGGGAGCGCATCCGGTACCTGCAAACCTGTCGTGCCTAGATTGGATGCTCGGTGAGCATGCGACGGTTCCAGCCGACCGGGGCATTTTCCTTCCCATGTCGCGGCGCATGCACCCTGACGTCTGTCGGTTTGTCTCGGAACAGGTGTATGAAGGCCGACTGACCAACCATCCAGATACCGCTCACCAGCGCGTGACAGGCACGGCGCTCCCCGAAGCTGGGGCTTTCTGGGTGCCGGTCCTGCATGAGGGTAATGCACAGATCGCACAAGAAGAAGTCGCCGCAATTGGAGGCACCGTCGCCAAGCTTCTTGGTGGAAGCTGGACGGAAAAGGATGGCAGAACACGGTCAATGCGCGAAACGGACATCATCGTTGTTGCCCCGTACAACGCACAGGTGAATGCTCTCAGAGATGCCCTTCCATTGGGTGTCCGGGTCGGAACTGTGGACAAGTTTCAGGGACAAGAGGCACCGATCTGCCTGGTTTCCATGACCGCATCTTCTGCTGAAGAAACCTCGCGTGGGATGGAGTTTCTGTTCTCTCTCAACCGCATCAACGTCGCGGTGTCACGCGCCAAGGGACTCGCATTAGTCTTTGGGTCGCCGCGTTTGCGTGAGGCGAAGTGCAATACTGTCGAGCAAATGCAGTTGGTGAATACGCTGTGTGCTCTGCCGCCGTTGTTGGCGGAATACGGCTGCATGAATAATCCAGATTAGCGCCATACGCGATGCCATCAATTTTCAGGAATAAATTTTGTCACTGAACCGTCTCCTTGATGACAACAACCGCCATCAAACAAGGAGACGATCCAGATGTGTTGCCAAAATCGATTCCCATTGGCTTTAAGATTGGCTCAGTTCGCTGCGTTGGTCTCTATGAAAATGGGAGACCTCTATGCTGCACGTTGACTTTACCCATCATGCCCGAGAGAGATTGCAGCAACGCGGATTTCGCAGAGCTGATGTCGATCTTGTCCTGGAGGCTGCGAGCGAAATTCAACCCAAGGTTTACGTTCTCACCGATCAGGATGCCGCTCGCGAAATAAAGCGGCGCAAGCAAGAAATACAACATTTGGAACGGTTGCGTGGCGCAACTCTGGTGATCGACGAAGGCCGTCTCATCACGATGTATCACGCAAGAGATGAGACGATCAGAGAGCTTTCAAAAAAGCGCTGAGTTGTCGCCTTATCAAAAAACATCACCGCCACAACGCGCTTGCGAAGTAGCGCTTTGAACCTTGGAGGCCGAAATGGTTCGGTGTAATTCAACACTTGATGACAAGAACGCATTGCTGCCCGAGCGTGAAATGCGTGCTCATAATGCGCGATATGCCGGGCGCCTGAAAAATCTGGCTTGGTTAATCGAAATTGTTCTTGTGACAGCTGGCTTGGGCATCGCCTTGGCTCAAACACAAGATGCCTGGGCCACGGCTGGTTTCGTCCAGTCCTTCCCGGTATTTGCTGTTTTTCTGATCTTGGCGATTGTTGAGCTTGCGAAGATTCCCGCGACTACTGTCATTTTTCACGCTCGTGGGATCGTACGCGTGTTAGCGCTGCTTGGTTTGTTGGTCGCGGCGGGGATTTCGTTTGAAACAGTGTTCAACGGGTTTGAGCGTTTTGTTCATCACACCACTCAAAAAGTGAGCGACGCTAGGGCAGAACTTCAGGAGATAGAGAGCGAGATAGCCCGCTTGCAATCGACTTCGTTCGAAAGTGAAATTTCGGGTGAGGCGATTGAGGAAGCTGACAAGAAACAGAGAGATCTGCTAGAACAACGCGTTTCAAGCGCTGAAGCAGCTGTTTCGGCCGCAAGCCAGAATTTGGAAAGCTCAAAAACAAAAGATTTACGGCTTCAGTTGAACCGTGTTCTGCAGCAGCAAAATGATGCCGGTCGTATTGCCGGAGACGAGTGGCAAAAAGAGCAGGAATGGATCATGCAGCGCTTGGAAAGCGAAGCCATTGATTCACGCACACGCGGTCAGCTCAATGCGCGCATGCGGTCAATGCCTGCAAAGCAAAATGTTGTTGCTGCTGCCCGAGCTGAATTTGACGATACAGTGAAAAATCTGAACGCTGAAATTGAGGCATCAATACAAGCCCCATCTGAACAAGCGCTCAAAATAGTGGCAGCCCGACAAGCAGAACGCGATCGCGCAATGGAGGCCTTGGCAGCGTTCGACAAAGAAGCACGTGCCCGCGAGCGCAGCAGAACCGAAGCCCTCATCAATCTTCAAGCTGATAAAGCAAAGCGAGCAGCCTTGATTGAAGAACTTGAAGCAAATGCGGTTCAGGCAGAGAGGGCGCTATCTGCTGCTGCTAACGGATCGCAAATGCACCGCTGGGCATCTGCAGTGTTTAAAATCAATCCTGAAGAAGTTCAGGATCACCAAGCGAAAACTGTTGGTACGGCGTTTGGGGTTTTCCTGGGAGTGGTAGCTGCTCTCACAGGGTCCAGTGTTGCGATGTACGCCGAATGGTTTCGTATGAGAGGTGTGGCGCCTGTTGTCGTGAAAGAAGAGGTGCCCGTTGAGGTCATCGTAGAAAAAGAAGTGGAAAAGCCCGTTGAAGTTGAGGTTCCAACCACAGTCTACAAATATGTTCCCGTGCCGATTGGTGATGATCCATCTGACACGATTGCAGCTATTCTGGATATCTTGCCGGATGAAGCCGCAGAGAGCTTGAAAAGCCAGCTGCCTGACGGCTTTGGGATCTTCAAAGGTGATAGCCCGAATAGAAAAGTCTCGAATGATGACTCCAAACATACTGTGTCTGGATCAAATTCAGCAAGCTCCGGCCCCAATGAATCAAAGACCAAAGATGCGGGAGGCTCCTATGCGCGAGCGGCATGACACGGTAATGCTAGAACAAGTCACGACAGCTCTTGCCAATAGGCTAGAAGCCCCAGCAAAAGCACTGAACGCGGCGTCTGGAAGATTGGATGAAGAAGTCCAGATGAAAGTTGCAGAACGTCAGGCTGAAGCCCAGGTATCCATTCTCCGCGCAAAGTCAGTTTCAATTGCGACAATGTTACTTTGTCTTGCTGTGTTGGCAATCGCTCTTGGTCTTATGGGAAGACTAGTTCTGGGAGCCATCTACACTGAGAACCCTTCGGTATCGGACACAAAACCCATTTCATCTCCCGTTCAACTGCCAACATTGCCTCCATCTGTTGACCTCGATAATGCGACGGTGACAAGTAACTTTACTCTATTTCGTCAGGTCGCCGCTCGCATTGGGGAGCAAGAGCTTACAGTTCAAGCGGGACACCATTTTGCGAAGAGCACCGATACAGATTTTGAGCATGCTTGGTGCTACTCAGACATTACTGTTGAGGATGTCACGTACGATCTCATGCTTGGAATCAAGAACCCGGGAAGCAAGGCGATACTGAGGCCGATTTCTGATGGTATGCAAAAAGCAACAGGGTTGAAGCCAGCTGATCACCGAGCTTTATTCGAAAAATGTCCATGGCTAGATGGTAATCCGAATGTCTCGACAGGTTCTTCGCGATCCAACACCTACGAACTTCGTGGTGAGGTAGACCAAGCTGCCGTGGACCGACTCATTGCCGCCGTTGAGCAAGGCGTCAAATTAGTGAGGCTGAATTCTCCTGGTGGAGATATGGGACATGCTATGCGCGCCTTTGATTTTTTGGCCGCGGCGAACGTTGATACGGAAGTACGCGGCATTTGTGCTTCAGCATGCAGCATAATTTTTCTGGCGGGTAACAACCGACATGTACCAGTAGGCTCGAGTTTTGGTGTTCATCAATGGGTGTCTCTGAACAATGCTGTAACAGAGGCGGAAACGCAGTTCTTCGCAGCTGAAATTATGGAGCGGTTCAAGAAAGCTGGCGTCGATGAAGCTCTGTTTATAAATGCGTCAAAAACCCCGCCCTCTCGCATGTATTGGTTGTCGGAGTACGAACTCAAAGTCTGGGGCGTGACCCGGTCGGGTTTATCGTCCTGAGCAAGCCTTAGCGCGCTCCCCTTTCCCAGTGCACGGCTGATTTTCAAAAATTTCAATCACCTGGAATAAAAACTGATCGGCAAACGTCTATTGAGAAGGAAGCATATTCTAGCACAGAGGAAACCCTATAATGCGTATCATGATGACAACCATTTTGCTTATGCTCGCGACACCGGCGATTTCAGGAGAAGAAGACCAGCCGGGCGTATACGAAGCTGAACAGCCAACAGAGCGTGGAAACATCCTTGCTGATGACGCATACTACCGCCACTTGTCACTGAGGGCTGTGTGTGGCGGAGCACAACGAGATGAACCTTGGGCAGATGGTGATCCGCTGCAGGTGCGTCCGGTTCCAAACAAATCTGCCGTGTTTCTCACAAGATGTGTCTGGTAGGCATGCGATGATGTCGCCAGCCGCGGGGCTGGTAGAAGTTGATCGAAGTGAGGTCGTCCGTTAGCCTTCATGGTACGCAGGCAGATGAGGCGCACTCATGACGGACGCAGAGTTTCGGCAGGCAGTCTTGGATTTATTTCCAAAATTGAAGGTGTTGGCCATGGCAAGGACAAAGAATGGGGCCTTCGCCGAAGACATTGTTCAGGACGTCATGGTTAAAGTTTGGAGCAGCCCTGGGCAAATTCTTGAAGCCGTTGAACGTCTGGAAGTCACTTTGGAAAAGTACCTAAAGCGGATGGTAGTCAATCGCTTTTATGACGTAATTCGCAGAGAGAATCGGTTGGTGCATGACGATGATTTCGCTGACCAGCTAGAGGAAGTTGTTCCATCGGATCCAACTCGGCGGAATTTGTTGCTTCGAGACCTCGCGCGCCATTTGGCCAATATAGGTGATGATTGCAGGGGCTTACTGGTCGAACGAGCCGCTGGAATTAAGCAGCAGGAGTTGGCAGATCGCAGAGCAATTTCACAATCTGCTGTGAACAAACGGATCGCAAAATGCCTTAAAGAGCTGCACGAGAGTTGCGGTGGGAGCCTGCACGATGCTTAGGGACCTCGAACATGACGATTTGCAAGGCAAGCTCATTGCGTATCTGGACGGGGAACTGTCCGCTGCCGAAGTTGCAGAGCTAAACATTATGCTGGCGAACGATCCAAGTTTGCGCCGGGATTTGGAAGTTTATCAGGAAATGTCCAGTTATCTTGAGGAGCTTTGTGAGGCGGATGGCGCGTTAATTCCTGAGCAAGTTCTGGCTCGTTTTAATGTTGATCAGGCGTTTGTGCAGCGCTCCCCAAGCCGCACTGGGCCTGATGACCGAGTGGATTTTCAAAAAAGCACAGCAATTTCAAAG
Source organism: Paracoccaceae bacterium (assembly GCA_024742575.1). GTDB lineage: Bacteria > Pseudomonadota > Alphaproteobacteria > Rhodobacterales > Rhodobacteraceae > Marivita. The sequence continues at coordinate 37,910 of JANSYF010000019.1, forward strand.
TCGGCTGACGAACTCATGCAAGCCAAAATTGCTGCTGCCAAAGAGCGCGATCAACCAAAACGCTCTCAAAGCGCGGAGGCCGATAACCGCTTGCGAGCATCAAAAGACGCGCGGAAAGCTGAAGATATCGAAAGAAAACGGAAAGCAGAAACAGAACACAGCGCTAGGAAAAAGCAGAATGACCAATTGCGATCAGCTGAGTTAGCCAGGCTATATTCTTTAGAGAACCCTAGAGACCGAATAGACTGGCTGCTTGGAACTCAGCTTCCACTGCCGGCAATTCCTGAGGACGTTTTCAAGCCGACGCTGTCCATAAGGCTCGAATTAAACACACTAAAAACAGCGCAACTCTTAAAGAGACTTTCCAATTTTCCCGAAAGGAAAAAATCTGTTTGGTATCAGTTACGTCAGAAGGTGGAAATGCTGCATCAGGTTCAGCGCGAAGAACTGCAAGGTAAGCTAGTTGCTTACCTCGACGGCGAGCTTTCTCCCGCCGAGGTTTCTGAACTGGAGGCTTTGTTGTCGTGCGATGCAGATCTACGAGGCGAATTGGAACTTTACAGGCAGATGTCTGATCACCTTAAAGTGCTTGCAACCGCTGATGGTATTTCAGCGCCGAGTCATATTCTGGCAAAGTTTCGAGTGGATGATCCAATCCCCGACTATCCTGTGCCAGAGGAAATTCAAAAAGTCGGTGATATTGGCACTGCTTTTCCTTTTGGTACTAACAGTATCAAGTCGCGTCCCAAAAAAATTCCAAGCCACTTAGCGTCAGTGAAATCTTCTAGAAGCATTGATGATAATGACGTGAAAGATTTTGCTGCGCGAAGCGAAGCCAAACACACTAGGACAAGACCGCAATCCAGATTTTTTACCCGTCAGAGTATTATGCAAATGGCAGCCGCATTGGTGCTGGGGATCTTTGTTGGACCGCAAATTTTTCATGTACCTGGCCCACAAGGTGGCTTGGAGGGCGTGGGGGCTATTCAACTAAGAAGCGGCGATAACCTTGCGGCAATTAATGAACAGTTACCCATAAACCCAGTAAGTCTCCTAGCTCTGTCGGACGAGGGTATTTTTGACCGCCGCATCGAACCGGGAGGCGTCATCGAGGCAGGTAAGCCATTTGTCTTAAGATTAAATGCACCGCTTGATGGTATTGTTCGAGTCTATGACGTTACGCGGACTAAGGGGGTGGATGCTAGTTTACAAGAAAACCGAACGGTTATTTATCAGGGTCCTGTTACTCTTGGTGACCGCTTCGCGCTACCTGAAAAAGGAGCGTTTAGCTTGAGTGACCAGACAAGCTTTGCCCTAGCCGTGATATTTGAGGGTGCGAGTGAAACATATGAAGCGAGCTTTTCATTTTTTGTGGATTAAAAGGGACTAATCAAAATGGCAGGAATAATGCGTTTCAGGTTTATTTGCCATAAGCGCATTGGCAGCTTTATCATAAATGACCCTCATAATATCCAGTTACCTTTAGGATTTTTTTCTCTTATTTTGTCGATAGCCTCAATTTTTTGCCAAATGGCTTGGGCCAACAGTGCCAATAATTTTGACGAAAGTAAGCTCAAAGCACTGCTTGAGGTGGAGGCATATGACTCAGCACTCGCAGAAGTAACTCCATATGCCGGGCAAGGAAGTCCTAGGGCGCAATTTTGGCTTGGGAAAATCTATGATGAAGGGTGGGGAGTTGGCGAGGATGATACGGCAGCTAGTGAATGGTACCGTTTAGCTGCCGAGCAGGGTGATATCAATGCTCAATTCATTTTGGGATTGATGTACGACGAAGGCGAAGGGGTAACGGAAGACAATCAAGAGGCGATCAAGTGGTACCGTTTAGCTGCCGAGCAAGGTGACGCTCAAGCTCAGGTCAATTTGGGTCTCATTTATGACTTAGCCGATGGCGTGGTTGAAGACAATCAAGAGGCCATCAAGTGGTACCGCCTTGCTGCGGCTCAGGGGGCGGCAGAAGGGCAGCGTTTGCTTGGTGCAATGTATGATGACGGTGAAGGTCTGCCGGAAGACAACAAAGAGGCCATCAGATGGTATCGCCTAGCGGCGGAACAGGGTGATGATGTTGCTCAGGTTTTGCTTGGACAAATGTATGATGAGGGCGAAGGAATTGCGGTGGATGATTCAGAAGCGGTAAAATGGTACAAGCTTGCAGCACAGCAGGGCAATGCCGAAGCACAAAATAATCTAGGCGTTATGTATGAGTACGGTGAGGGAATTGAAAAAAATTCACAACAGGCTGTTTTCTGGTACGAACAAGCAGCTAGCCAGGGCTTTGGGGTTGCCCAATTTAATTTAGGCTTAGCCTATGAAATAGGCGATCTAACTGCCCAAGACATAAATTTAGCACTTAAATGGTATGAAAAAGCAGCTGAAAATGGTATAATAGATGCGCCCGCAAAAATTGGTACGATTTTTGACGACGGCGTTGCCGTGCCAGAAAATAATGAAATAGCAGTTCAGTGGTATCGTAAGTCCGCTGAAATGGGCGATCCGAAAGGTCAGCGCTTGCTTGGTTGGATGTACGACCATGGACAGGGAGTGCCCGAAAACAAAAAGCAGGCGTTTGAATGGTACCAAAAAGCAGCTGAACAGAATGATGCCGTGGCGCAGAGGCTACTCGGATGGATGTATGATAAAGGTGAAGGCGTCGAAGAAGATGATGAACAGGCCATCCGATGGTATCTTTTAGCTGCTGAACAAGGTGATGCGACCGCCCAGAATTTACTCGGAAATATGTTCTTTTATGGTGACGGAGTTGAAGAAAGTTTGTCCAGTGCTAATGAGTGGTATCGAAAAGCGGCTGAGCAGGGCAATGCAGATGGGCAGGTAAATATTGGGCTGGCATATGACTTTGGTGAGGGTTTCGAAGAGGACAATGTAAAGGCTATATTTTGGTATGAGAAGGCTGCGAATCAAGGTCATGCTGGTGGTCTGTATCTCTTGGGTACCATGTATGATTATGCCGAAGGTGTTCCGGAAGATAACGATGAAGCGCTTAAATGGTATCATGCCGCTGCAGAAAATGGCAGCGATCGCGCGCTTAATCGACTTGGTTGGATTTACCGTTCTGGAGATGGTGTTGCCGCAAATGAGGAGTACGCTGAAAAGCTTTTTTTGAAAGCTGTTGCAAATGGCCATGCGCAGTCTTCGATAGACTTGGGGTATCTCTACACACTTGAACGCTTTATCGAAGGCAAGACGGAGAATGGAATAAAATTGCTGTCGGAGGCAGCTTCTAAGGGCTCCCTTGAAGCGCTGACGCATCTCTCAGATTATTTTATTTCAAGCCAAGATATTGCAGCAGCGGAAAGAACACTGTTTTCCGACAACTTTGATTTCTCTTCTGATAAAGGCTTCCAGGATATTGAAAGGCTTTGGCTGATGCAAAGCCTTCGCGATTATTACGCATCTCTTCAAGTTTTTAATAAAGCGGTTTACTTTAGCAAAGCTGCGTTGAGCTTTGCTGAAAAACATTATGGCAACTCATCAGCCCAGTTTTTTGATGAGCTAGTGAGTTTGTCGCATCTTCAACTGGCGGCGAATGACAATGTTGGTGCTTTAAGGAGTATCAAAAGCTATCTCGCAAGCGAGAAGTTTTTAGCTGACATTGATCTTGAGAACCACGCTTATTTGTTGGTGAACCTCGCGTATTCCAAACTACGGTTAGGTATCGATCCAACGCAAGATTTTTCCTCCGCTAAAACAAAATTTCAAGAACTCCAGAATGACTGGGGACTAGGCCAGATAGATCTTGGAGAAGCTGAGTATTTTTTAAAGAACGGTGAATGTGAAAAAGCTGATGAGAGACTCAGTGAAGCTTTTGATAAATTGGTATTGGAAGAGCTTGATATTTTGGATTCATCTGCTTTTCATTGGAATATAAATCTAATTTATATGGATATGTGTATGGAAAATTATAAGCAAGCACAGCATGTATTTGTTAAACTATTTAATGCTTTGGAAGGAAGAAGGGCGGCTAGTGAAGTATTATTAAATTCTTATTCTGTTGAGTCTCAAGTTTCGCATAGGCAACAATTGCTTGAAGCTGCTTTGAGGGGTGGCGCAAGTTTTCTTGAAACACCAAAAATGAAAAATGCTGTTTTTCAATTGATGCAGAATGTATCTGGTAAAGATGAAGTGAGTCAAAGTTTTTTAACTAGCATGGTTAAATCTGTTGAGCCTAAGTTGAGCTTTGAGGTTCAAAAGGCTTTTCAAGATAAAGATACGTTTTTGAATTTTAGAAACCGAGATGTGGAGGCTGAGCATGCTACTCTCATATCAAGTCAAAAGAGCCGAGCCCAGATTTACCGTAGTTTAAAAATTACATCGGATAACCTTCGTGCGAGAAACGATAATCTGTATGAGCTTTTATTTCCCCAAAGCCTTTCAATTGATTATCTTCAATCGCGCCTTCAGAACAAAGAGATCTTCCTTTATTTTCATACTTCCAGCCAGGATGAACGAATTTATGTTGTGGCTATTTCTAAAGATAGCACACTTTTTTATGAGTCAAAACTTAAACAAAAGGATTTTACCTGGCGTATTATAGCACTCAGAAATTCCATTGATCTTTCTAGATCAGAAGGTCTTCTGAAATTTGATTTTAAGACTTCATATGATATCTACGACGCCCTTCTAGGCCCGGCTGAAAAACTACTGAACGAAGCAGATCACTTGATTGTCTCGTCGTCCGGTTTTCTTGAAAGTTTTCCCTTTAACATTTTAATATCTGAGCCGCTTTCCGATTATGGTGAAGATCACTTGGAATTATACCCCAGTGCAGCGTGGTTGCCCAAGTCATTCACAATTCAGTCTCTTTCGGCACCGTCATCTTTAAACATGATCCGAGGCTTGTCAGAACAGAGAATTGCAATGTCGGATGCATTTATAGGATTTGGTGATCCAATTTTGGAGGGTCAACCCAGTGCATTAAGGGGTCTAGAGATCGTAGATGTCTATGAAGGTGCAAAGGCAGATTTGGGCAAGCTTCGCGCTTTGCCTGAATTACCTGACACAGGGGAGGAGCTACGCAGCATTGCAGAATTCTTGGGTGCGCCGCCCGCAAACGTATTTCTGAGAGAGAACGCAACTGAGGCCCAGGTCAAATCAACATCTCTCAATCGCAGTAGCGTCATTGCTTTCGCTACGCACGGGTTAATAAGTGGCGAGTTAAACGGTTTGGCGGAGCCCGCACTCGTTATGACGCCGCCAGATAAAGCCACCGAATATGACGATGGCCTTTTGACGGCGAGCGAAGTAGCGCAGTTGGATCTGAATGCCGATATCGTCTTGTTGAGCGCATGCAACACCGGCGCCGGCAAGGAACTTGGGGCCAGTGGTCTGTCCGGCTTGGCCAGGTCATTCATCTATGCTGGTGCTCGGTCGTTGCTCGTCACACATTGGTCTGTCGACAGCAAGGCAACGACTAAGCTCACAACAGGTATGTTCGAAGCGATGGCGTCGGATCCAAGCATTGGCAGAGCCGAGGCTCTTCGACGGTCGATGTTGAACATGATCAATGATGACGAGAACCCGCATTATGCGCACCCTGCTTTCTGGGCTCCTTTCAGCTTGATCGGCGACGGTCAAACAGCAAACTGAAAAAATTGCATCATCCAGGAATAATCTCCGAAGGTGGTTCGTCTCCTAGCCACAAGGATGAAACGACCACGCAATCTTAGGAGATCAAAATGAAAAAGATCGCACTTACCGCCGCTGCAATTGTTTCGTTTGCAACAGTGTCGCAAGCAACAACGACAATCCAGACCATCGGCAATCACACCTACATCAACAGCTATGGAACCAGCGGTTTTTCTTCGACGGTGTGTACGACAATTGGCACGACGGTCTACTGCAACTGAGTTTGCTGCTGGCGTCACTGTCCCAATCGTATGGCGGGGCATTGGCGCTGTATCCATCTAATGCAGCCCTTGGCAGTCCGGCCAACGCTTGGCTTCGTTATAAAATTTTCCCAGAAGGTGGTAAAATGATTGATCTCAAATTCTCGGCAGAGAAAAACGGTTTGCGAGCGGGGTACCCTCAAACCTTTAACGTATTGCTTCGCATATCTTCTGCTGAAAGTGCCCGTCCCGCCGAAAAGCGCTCGGCTCTGAATATTGCTTTGGTTATCGACAAATCAGGATCAATGGCGGGAGACCCGCTTAACCAAGCGAAGCGGGCTGCTTCGATGGTTTTGGAACGGCTGGCAGACTATGATCGTCTTTCAATCATAGCATACGACCAAAGCGTCGAAGTGCCAGTGCCATCAATGCCGGTTCGTGGATCGCGACTTGAAATAGAGCGCGCAATTCATGCTATCCAGCCTGGCGGTACCACGGCGCTTTTTGATGGTTGGAATGCAGGCGCGCAGCAACTGTCACGAACAAAGCAAAAATCGGATATCTCCCGTGTGATGTTGCTTTCCGATGGCTGTGCAAATGCAGGTTTAACTGATGTGGGGGAAATCTCACAGTTTTGCGCCCGCATGGCGGACTCTGGGGTTTCAACATCAACGTATGGTTTGGGCCTAAATTTTAATGAACTCCTAATGGCGCAAATGGCTGAAGCAGGGCAGGGCCGTCCGTATTACGGACAAACGGCAGATGACTTGATGGATCCGTTTCAGGAAGAGTTCGAGCTTTTTGATGCATTGGTGGCGCGCAGCCTTAGGTTGAAACTGACGCCCGAGCCGGGTGTCCGCTTCAAAGTCCTGAATTTGTATCGTGAAGGCTCTGACGGTTCTTTTATATTACCGGATCTTGCCCATGCCGGAGAGGTTTGGGCATTACTTGAAGTCGAGGTTTGCGACGAAGGGATGGTGTCACAGGTTGGTTCTTCTGTGCGCCTTTTGACGGCGAGGGCAGACTTCAAAAACCGTGATGGCGAATATGTTGAGAGTGATCAGGCGATACTTGGGCTCGACACTTTGAACCAACAAGATTTCGCCCGCCTAGAAGTTAATCCAGATGTTCAGAGCCGATTGACTGAAATACGTGCCAGTCAAATGCAGTCGGAAGCAGCGGAAGCCGCGCGACGAGGAGATTGGCAGCGTGTGGATGCCCTAATTGCCCAGATACGGGAGACTGGACAGGGTAATGCGTGGGTGGTGCAGTCTATTCAGCGTCTGCAGGCATATGCCGATCTACGCAGCGTCAGCGCTTTCGCAAAGGAAGCGGATCATAAAGCTCATTCCATGAGGAATCGAATGGCTTCGATGTCGGAAAGTGCTGGCAGCTGGTCGGCATCTGAAGAGGCGATGAAGCCAAGATATCTGCGGCGCAAACTTGAGCGAGGTCGAAAGCACCCTGGTGATTAAGCCTTGGCAGTAGCCCTGCCATTCCGTGAACGTCCGAAGACTGAAAGACAGTAGAATCCCAGAAAGGCAAATCATGCCATACACTTTGAGCAGTCGTTGTCTGGTTCGGGGCTGTGGTGGTCGCATTCAGCCTGACAGCGAGCTTTGTGAGCGTTGTTATGTGATGTTGAGTAGAGGTGTTTTAATACCGTCGGCGGCTTGGTTCGCGACCGAACTCGAATTCCTGAATAGGCAAAATGAAGAGGCAATGAATCGAATTTGCGATCTTCACAGGGAAATTGAAGATCTTAGATCGCCAAGCGATCAAGATGATGGGACGCGTGGTTCTTTGGGGAGGTGAAAAGAGACATGTTGAGCAGCCTACCCGCCCAAAACCGTCGAATTGAGACCTGCAACCTGGTGCAAAGGGAGCGACCGTATAAAATGCTAATCGGACAGCTTCGCAATTCGCCTGATGATCATGTTCTTGATGCTTTGTACGGCTCTCAATTTCTTTGGTGTGTGAAGGTGGTGGTATTCTCCGGATTTTGCATCGCATTCTTGGTTTGCGCAATCCCAGCAGCCAGTGCACAAACTGGCCAGATTGACGGCCGCGTGACCAAAGTCCGTGACGTTGACACAATCGTAGTGGCTGGCACAGCCGTTCGCCTCAACGGCGTCGACGGCCCTGAAACTTCCAACCGTTACGGTCGCGATGCTCGGGTCTTTATGAGGCGATTGGTGGAAGGCAAGAGGGTCACGTGCAATCTGAACGGTACGCGCACCTACGATCGTTGGGTCGGCGTCTGCTACCTTAATGGCCGTGACATCGGAGGAATCGCAATCTCGCAGGGGCATGCTTTGGACTGCCCGAGATATTCGGGCGGCGCTTACAGCAGCTTTGAGACGCAAGCTGCGCGCAGCAGGCTGCCGAGGGCAAGCTATTGCCGTCGGTAAGTCAACCTAAGGTGACCTTGGTCTCGAAGTTAATTCTTTCAAGAACCGTTTTACGCCTCAGCAAATTACTCCCGGCATTTGCACCACAACTCTTGCACATCAATCACTCACTGAGACCAAGGATGAGATCATGACGACTATTGGCGAAGTTGACCGCACCTGTGCTTTGTGCGGCAAGACAAGCGAACAAATGACGTTAGGCAGCACCAACGCGATGGGGGCTCCAGACCTCGACCTTCGTCCTTCCGAAATGCAACGCTCCACTATGAGCCTCTGGATCGAACATTGCGTGCATTGCGGCTATACGAACAAGCGCATTGACCTGTCTGTGGTCGGTGCTGAGGCTGTTTTACCTGCACAAAATAAACCTGAGCAGGCTCTTTCATTGATCGAACAATTTTTGACAGCAAGCCGTGTGGCAGACCTGACAGGCGATAAGACTCAGGCCGCACATTACGCCTTGTGCGCAGCTTGGGCTGCCGATGACAAAGAAGAAACTGATACGGCCGTGCGCTGCCGGCGACGTGCGATCGCTTACTTCAATGCCGCCACTGATACTCCTGACGCAGACCCGGATCAACGACTCCATACGCGTGTTCGGATGGTGGACTTGCTGCGGCGCTGCCTGGACTGGGAGGCGGCGTCGCAACTTGCTCAAGAAATAATGACCGAGGGCGCTGATGGTGTAATCGGCGACGTCGTTCGATTTCAGCTTAAGCTTTGCAAGCAAGGCGATGCAAATTGCTACACGGTTGCAGATGTAGATTAGGGCGCAGGCATCTTGGCGTGCGGCTAGGAATACCGAGCACAAACGACGGCAAGCGGATAGGTCGAGCGGCAAAATAGGCCAAGAAGGAGCAGTAAGAATATGAAGGTGACAATCATAACCGTGGCCAGTGTGATCATGGTGCTTGAGGCTGGCTTGGCGTTTGCTGGCGATCGCTTCTCAATAGACGGAAACGTGCTAATCTACGACACGACATTTCCACCAGAAACGATAGCAGAAGGCATCTTGCCGGAAAGCCGATCGCAACAAAGCGATGACGCGGCCGCAGCCGCCGCGTCGGACAATGGAGATGAAGACCGCGACAGCGTTGAGTACTCCGACGTTACATTATTCCATGAAATTCTTGCCGAGCGCTCCAACATTGAGGCCGTTAAGTTAACCTCGGACGGGGGATCTCCGGGCGCGGGCTATCAAATTGGGCGGATCATTAACGAATACGGCCTCGACACAGTAGCGGACCGCGACTGCATCAGCGCGTGTACGTTCATTTTTCTCGGAGGTAAAAATCGGTCAATGACCAAAGGATCACGTTTGGGCTTTCATCATCTTTATTGGAGTGTGGCTGACGTCAAAGAGTTTTACGAGAGAATGCGCGAAGAAATGGGATGGAACGATCCGTTTGAATTCGCGGAATGGGCTTATCGTGAAGGGCAGCGTGATGCTAATGTTTTACTCTCATATTTTGTCACAGCCGATGTAAGCCCAGATTTTGCCCTGGACATCTTGGAACGTGGTGACGAGCGGATTTGGTACCCTGCTCGAAATATACTTGAGGCTGCTAATGTCCTCCGGTCAGACGCCAGCGATGCAAAAGTTGCCCATCAGGACCTTGATCGGAAATAGAATGCTGGCTTGTTTTAAATACCATATTGCGTGGCGAGCTCGTCTGTTTGTCGGCCTGTGTTCGTGCGTTGCTTTCCCGTCATTCGCGCAGGATGCTCAAATTTTTGACTACCGACTTGGGGACCATGTAATCGATTATCCTCTCAGCACGTTAGACGTCATCAGCTCAGGCTTAGACAGTTTTGGCGGCCAAGCGTTCATACATGTGAACGCTCCGAATTCAACGGAAGTTGTGCTGAAGTTCGAGCATACCAGACAAACGCTGCAACAGATCGAACACTCTTGGATTGATCGCAGCAGTACCGCGCCCACGGCTCTGGGACTGCCCGGCTTTCCTGAATTTACATTTGGGCAGACAAGCATATCGGACATCCGGTTATCGCTCGGCCAACAAGGGTTTCAATATACTTGCCGCCAACTGGAACCAATTTCAGAAAAGCAGCTCACCTTTGTTTCTTTCGAGATGCCTGAAAGAAAAAATGTGATCTACACCTTTATTGCGGAGGACTCGCAAGAACTGGCCGACGATAAGCCCGTTGAAAACGAAAATATGGACCTCACGCAGACGATCTTGATCGCAGTGATTGTATCTCAGTCGCGCGACCTCACAGCTGGGTGCGAGGAGCGATTTCTATCTAAGGTTCATCCCGTGGAAGTGTTGGAAGAAGAAAGGTTTGAAACATTTTTGCCGGGCGGCGCGCAAGTTACAGATAAGAGTCCGTGGGAGCTTACAATTGACCCACATCTGATGATCCACAAAAACGGCGCGCTGACATGGGGCGACCGCCTATACATCATCCCTAACCCGGCAGATTGCACGCGCGCAGATTTTATGATTTGGGCGCATACTTTTGATGATGAGGGTCTTCTGGCGCTCAAGGGGCAAGAAGTCGATGCAGCCTTCAATATTTTGCTTGTGGAACAGAATCGAGTGCCTCTTCAGTCGCCTGTGCCGCTTGCGAACACTCTCTACGCCCCGATCCATGCCAGGGATTGGCCACCTTTTGCTTTGGGATCCTTCGTTTTTGGTTCCTTTGATTTTGTACGGATCATAGCCACCGAACCCGATCCATCAGTTTTGGGATTTTCATTGGAGTTTCCGGAGGAAACGGCAGGATTTCAAGACAATTATTGGTCACTGGAAGGACTCTTCGAAGTGGGCAACAAAGCGCTGTGGCTTTGTCGGGAAGGTGAGGGATGAAGCGTTTGCTGCCGTATTTGGTTTTCCTGACCTTTGCGCTTTTGTGCGGGAAGGCACTCGCCCAAGACTCGTCCCGTCAACTTTCTATCTTGATGGTTGTAAAAGGAACTTGTCCCACGCTCGTGCTGGCGGGAGAGCAACTGCCCTGTGAGGGAACACTTATCCACACCGAATATGACGATGGCCGAATAGGTTTCTATTTTGCGGCAGCGGTGCCTGAAGGAAAAATCATCACGTTTTCGGGGCGCGGCCAAGATCAGCGGGCACCATCCGAGAATGTCCGCATCCAGCCCGTTGATGCGGTAATTCTCTCAAATGGAATTGTCCACGTTTCGGGTGAGTGTCTGTTTGAAAATCCATTTGACGGTCAAGCGCGGATTCAGTGTGCCGCCAAGTCAGCCGCGTCAGATGAATACCAAGGGCAGTTCCTGACTGATGGGCACGAGCCAAGCATTGTGAACTTGGGAGCCGATAATGGTTGATAGAGGCGCAGCCCCAAGTGTTAAGGTTGACGACCACCCTTCTTCAGCGCCTGTGAGCTAGCAAGAGCGAGGTTTCAGATGCCGTCAGTGATGAATTGGGGCAGAGTGCGTTACGAAAAGAAAATTCGTGATCAAGGCTATGCGCCTGTAGAGGATCCTCGACCATCCTCTAAGCCCAAACTTGCTAAAGTAAAAAAACCAAAGGCTTCGTTAGCGAGTTCCAAAAAAACGCATAAACCCAAAAGAAGACGCAGTTTAGCCGAGAGACGTGAAGCCTCCCGCAGGAATTATATTGCTGCGGTTAAAAAGGCTATGGTGAGTGGTCAAACGGCCCCGCCTCCTTTCAAAAAGCTGGACCCAAAGATTAAAGA
>JANSYF010000095.1 GCA_024742575.1 Paracoccaceae bacterium
AGCTACATCACCGGACGGATTGGATAAGATCGTGACACCAACCAAAGACCATATCTCAAGCGCCTTTGACCGCGATCTTGAGGGCATTCAGGCCCGCATCATGAAAATGGGCGGTCTGGTCGAACAGGCGATCCTTGACGCCGCTCAGGCGCTGGAAACCCGCGATCAGGAGCTGGCAGAACAGGTCCGCGCCAATGACCGGGTGATCGACGAGCTGGAAGAACTGCTCAACGAAGAAGCGGCTCGCGTCATCGCCCTGCGCGCCCCAACCGCCATTGACCTGCGAGTGATCCTGTCGGTGATGCGAATGAGCGCCAATCTTGAACGGATCGGTGATTTGGCAAAGAACCTTGCTAAGCGCAATGCGGTACTGATGAGCATGCCCGCCATCAACGGCTCGGCAGCCCAGTTGCGGCGGATGTCGCGCGACGTGCAGATCATGCTGAAGGATGCGCTTGATGCCTACATCCAACGCGATGATGCGCTGGCCCGCGACGTGATCGAACGCGATGTGGACATTGATCAGATGTATAACACGCTGTTTCGCGAATTCCTGACTTTCATGCTGGAAGACCCGCGCAACATTACACCGTGCATGCACCTGCATTTCATCGCCAAGAACGTGGAACGTATGGGCGACCACGTGACGTCTATTGCCGAACAGGTTGTGTTCCTTGTGACTGGCGAAAAGCCGGAAGAACCGCGCCAGAAAGAAGACACCACCTCGACCGATACCGAGTTTCCATCTGCATCGAGCCGCGGGGTATAACTCATGAACAGCGTCCAGCCGACAGTTCTGGTCGTCGAAGATGAACCGGCCCAGCGCGAAGTTCTGGGCTACAACCTAGAAGCCGAAGGGTTTCGCGTCGCCAAGGCCGAGAATGGTGAAGAAGCGTTGATCCTTGTTGACGAGGAACAGCCCGACATCATCGTACTCGACTGGATGTTGCCGAATGTGTCGGGCATCGAGGTGTGTCGACAGCTTAAGACCCGCGCTGATACGCGCAACGTGCCGATCATCATGCTCTCGGCGCGTTCCGAAGAGGTGGACCGCGTGCGCGGGCTTGAGACCGGCGCAGATGATTATGTGATCAAGCCCTACTCTGTCGTCGAGCTAATGGCGCGCGTGCGGGCGCAGCTGCGCCGCACGCGCCCGGCAGCGGCGGGTCTTCGGCTTGAATACGAGGATATCGTGCTTGATGCCGAAACCCACCGCGTTTTGCGCGATGGCACAGAGGTTAAACTGGGTCCGACTGAGTTCCGCCTGCTGTCCACGTTGATGGAAAAGCCGGGCCGCGTTTGGTCTCGGGAACAATTGCTAGACCGGGTCTGGGGACGCGACATCTATGTCGACACACGAACCGTCGATGTGCATATCGGGCGACTGCGGAAATCCCTCACCGGTGCCGGTGGCGCCGACCCTCTTCGCACCGTACGCGGTGCGGGATATTCACTGGGCTGAGCCGTGTGACACAGGATGATGCGCCACAGCATCATCCGTTTCCGTCAATGGAAACGAAAAGTCTAAAATAACACCCTTTCAGTCTTGTCGCTCGTCCATTGGCAGGATGACCGTAAACGTCGTGCCTTTGCCCATTTTACTGTCCACTTGCAAGCGACCGCGATGGCGATTGACGATGTGTTTCACGATGGCAAGGCCCAAACCAGTTCCACCCAATTCACGCGATCGGTGGTTGTCGACACGATAGAACCGTTCTGTCAGGCGCGGCAGGTGAACGGCTTCAATACCGGGACCTGTATCGCACACCTCGATCCGCACCCCCTGCCCGCGCAGACGTGTTTCATAGTCCGGAGTGCCAAGACTCATGCGGATGAACGTGCCGCGACCGGAATACTTGATCGCGTTTTCGACCAGATTGGTCAGAACCTGCCGCAATTGATCAAAATCGCCCGGCACCGTCACGGATTTTTCTGGCAGGTGCAGTGACATCTCGATCCCTGCGTCTGTGGCAAGCTGAGCTAGGCTGTGGCGTGTCTGTTGCAACACAGTCGAAAGTTCCACAGGATCAACCGGTCGAACCCGTTCATCCGCTTCAACACGGCTCAGCGACAGAAGGTCCGACACCAATCGGTTCATCCGCTCGGCCTCGGCAGCCATGATGCCCAAAAAGCGCTCTTGCGCCTTGGCGTCATTACGTGCCGGTCCTTGCAGTGTTTCGATAAAACCCAGCAGTGCGGTTAACGGCGTGCGCAACTCATGGCTGACATTCGCCACGAAATCGCGACGCATCTGCCCTGCCTGTTCGACCGGGGTGATGTCTTCAAAGGAGACCAGAACACCCGGGCGATCTTGCATTGGTACCACACCGCAAATCACGCGAAAGGTGATGTCATGTTGTCCGTCGTTGGTCAGGTAGCGGGTTTCGCGCTTGGTCCCGTCGCGTTGCACCTGTTCGATCGTGTCCAGTAGGATCGGTTGACGCAGCGCGGTGATGAAATGCCGTCCCTCGATATTTTTGCCCAACAGCTTTTCCGCGCCGGCGTTTGCGGCAAAGATCCGGTCATCCGGTGCGATCAGTACCGCCGGAATGCCCAGAACCATCAGGATATCGCGGGGGGCAGCCGTCATTTTGCAGCCGCCACCGCTGCAAGCCCCGCATCAAACGCGGCAATCAACGCGTCCGGGTCTTCAAGTCCAACTGACACGCGGAAAAATCCTTCAGTCATGCCCTGTGCCGCGCGGGCTTCGGGTGTCAGGCCGCGATGCGATGAACTGGCCGGATGCGACAAGGTTGTGCCGACATCGCCCAAGGTCGGCGCAAATGCGATTTGATACGCCCCTTGGGTAAAAGCGTTGGCGTCGGCCCGCCCACCGTTCAATTCAAAGCTCACCATATTGCAGCCCCGTCCCTGCAACAGACCCTGTGCGCGGGCGCGGTCGGGATGATCGGGGCGCGTTGGATAAAGCACGCGCTTCACCAAAGGCTGTGTCGCAAGATGATCGGCCAACCGCGCTGCGTTTGATTCCGCGCGGTCAAAGCGCAGATCGAATGACATCAGTCCCCGCTCTGCCAGCCAGCAATCGAACGGGCTCGGCGTCATGCCTGTTGTGACCGCGAAATCGTATATGGCCTTGCTCAAAGCTTCATCCCGCGTCGCTACCCAACCCAAAGTTACATCAGAATGGCCTGCAAGCAGCTTGGTCACCGAATGCAGGACCACATCCGCGCCAAGATCGAACGGCAGGACAGCACGCGGCGTGGTGAATGTATTGTCCACCACCAAAAGCACACCCTTTTCGCGGCAAAGGTCTGCAATCCCCTGCACGTCTGCAATCCTCAACGTCGGATTCGACACCACTTCGATCAAGACCAACTTCGTATTCGGGCGCAGCGCCGCTGCCACCGCAGCCGCATCCGTCGGATCGGCCAGTGACGTCTCAATCCCTAGCCGAGGCAGGTCGTCGCGCATCATCCGCAAGGACCGACCATAAAGCTGGTCGCCCCCGACCACGTGATCCCCAGCCTTGCAGACACCCAGCAAAACCGCTGTCACCGCCGCCATACCCGATCCCAGAACGATTCCAGGCACCGGTGCATTTTCCATGGCGTCGATGCGGCGTGCCAACACATCGGCGTTGGGGTGCCCCTCACGCGCATAGGTGTACCCATCCGCGCGCCCCTCGTATTGGTCGTCCAGTTGATCCGGGGTTGTGCTGGCATACACCACCGACGGCATAAGCGGTGTCACCACAGGCGTCGACGCGCTTTGGGGAAGCCCGACTGGACGCATCAGGGTAGGTTTCATCATTGTCGCAAAACTCCGTTCAATTCTTGAGCGCAGGCCTGCCACAAAGCGCGGTCGGCAACAATGGGCGGCGCGACGGCACGTTCTTCAATCCAACCCTTGCGCTGAAATAACACTCAGGCGATGACGGGCACATGACACAGCGCCCCGATATACTTTGCATCGGTTCCGTCCTCTGGGATGTGATCGGCAGATCCGACCGCCATATGAAACACGGCGCGGACGTGCCTGGGCATATCACGCGCCTGCCGGGCGGCGTGGCGCTCAATATCGCAATGACATTAGCACGGTTCGATCTGCTGCCAGCCTTGCTAAGCGTGGTTGGTCGCGATTCCGAAGGCGATGAGTTGGTTTCAGCATGTGAACGGCTCGGGTTGATCACTGATCATCTCTATCGCTCGGACGACCTGCCCACCGATCAATATATGGCGGTTGAGGGCAAGAACGGGCTGATCGCCGCCATCGCAGATGCGCATTCGCTGGAACAGGCGGGCGACAAGATCCTGCGCCCGCTGATCACCGGCCCCGTCGGCTTTGTCGAAGCCCCCTTCCCCGGACCTATCGCACTGGATGGCAACCTGACGGAACCGTTGCTGGACCAGATCGTGCACCACCCGGCCTTTGCCAAGGCCGACCTGCGCATCGCACCTGCGTCGCCGGGCAAGGCGGAACGGCTGTTGCCCTTCATCCGCGCGGGCAAAGGCGTGCTCTACGTGAACCTCGAAGAGGCGGGTTTACTCTGCCAGACAGAATTCACCAATGCGCCGCAAGCCGGTGCTGCCCTGATCCAACGCGGCGCCGCGCGCGCCTTGGTGACCGATGGCGGCAATATCACCTGTGATGCCACCAAAGACGGCATCCTTGCCGAACGCCCGCCCGAAGTGATGGTGACCCGCGTCACCGGCGCAGGCGATACGTTCATGGCTGCCCATATCGCATCCGAATTGCGCGGTGCCGACCGCCCCAAAGCGCTGCACCGCGCGCTTGCCACTGCCGCAGCCTATGTCGCCGGAGGAACCTGACATGACCGCCCTGCCCCTCGATATCTCCCCCGCCGTTCAGGCCGCGCTAGATGCGGGCCATCCCATCGTCGCTCTGGAATCGACAATCATCACCCACGGCATGCCGTGGCCCCAGAACCTTGAAACCGCGCGCGCCATAGAAGCGACAGTGCGCGATGCTGGTGCAGAACCCGCCACAATCGCGGTCATCGACGGGCGGCTTTGCGTGGGCCTGAGCGCAGATCAACTGGAAGCGCTGGCGCAGGCCAAACAGGTTGCCAAACTCAGTCGCGCCGACATGGCGGTCTGCATGGCAAAGGGCGGAACCGGCGCGACAACCGTCGCGGCAACCATGATCGCGGCGCAGATCGCCGGGATCAAAGTCTTTGCGACCGGTGGGATTGGCGGCGTTCATCGCGGCGCTGATCAGAGTTTCGACATCTCTGCGGATCTTCAGGAACTCTCGCAGACACCTGTTACCGTTGTGGCTGCCGGAGCCAAAGCAATCCTCGACTTGCCCAAGACGCTTGAGGTTCTCGAAACGCTGGGTGTTCCCGTCATTGCCTACGGACAAGACGTGTTGCCAGCCTTCTGGTCGCGCGGGTCCAATCTCAAAGCGCCCCTGCGCGCCGACACCCCCGGCGAAATCGCCAAAGCGCATGTTATGCGCGCAGCACTTGGGCTGCCTGGCGGCCAACTGATCGCCAACCCGATTCCTGCCGAGGCTGAGATCCCCCATTCCGAGATTTACCCGATCATCACACGCGCGACGCAGGATGCCGAAACACATGGCATCTCTGGAAAAGCGCTAACCCCCTACTTACTACAGCGCATTTTCGAATTGACCGAGGGTCGCTCACTTGAGGCCAATATCGCATTGGTGCTGAACAATGCTCGTCTTGGGGCGCAAATTGCACAGGAATTGACGTCTCTGCGTTGAAAAACAGGATCTTGCACCGCTCACCCATTGTAGACGCCAAGCTGACCTCCTAGGTTTTGAGCGAACCAATGACGGACCAAACATGACCACCCCTTTTGAACCCGCAAGACGCAAACCCGGCCTGATTGCGCGGCTTCGGGCAAGCTTTCTGACGGGTATCGTCGTGATCGCCCCGGTCGCACTGACGATTTGGCTGATCTGGACAATTATGGGCTGGATCGATGGAGTTGTCCTGCCGCTTGTGCCGACCCGGTTCAATCCCGAACAATATGTCGGCATTAATCTGCGCGGCGTTGGGGTGATTTTCTTCCTCGTCTTCACGGTTTTTGTGGGCTGGGTGGCCAAGGGCCTGATCGGACGGTCGCTGATCCGGTTTGCCGAAGGGTTGGTCGAACGCATGCCTGTGGTCCGCTCAATCTACAGCGGTGTGAAGCAGATCGCCGAGACGATTTTTGCCCAATCCGAGCGGAATTTCGAAAAAGCCTGCCTGATCCAGTACCCGCGCAAGGGAATCTGGGCGATTGGTTTCATCTCGACCGATGCGCGCGGAGAAATAGCAGACCGTGCAGAAACCATGGGCAAGCTGATCTCGGTTTTTGTGCCGACCACACCAAACCCGACTTCGGGTTTTCTTCTGTTTTTCCCACAGGAAGATGTGATCGAACTGGACATGACAATCGAAGATGCCGCGAAATTGGTAATCTCGGCAGGTCTTGTCTACCCCAACGCCAAAGACCCGACACAGCCTCTCAAGGTGGCATGATTTTTTCGGGTAGCACTTGAACCCTGCTAGGGCACCACACACCTAAAACCCACGGTCGGCTGCAAATTGCACGCGACTCGTAGAGGTGGTTTTTTTGAATTTGATGCTAGTGGCCTTTGGCCTTGTTGCGCTACTCGTCGGAGGTGATCTTCTGGTGCGTGGGGCTGTTGGCGTAGCGCGCCGATTTGGTGTGTCACCTCTGGTCATCGGCCTTACGCTTGTGGGCTTCGGAACCTCTGCGCCTGAACTTGTCACTTCGCTCAGCGCCGCGCTTGCCGGATCACCGGCCATCGCCATCGGTAACGTTGTGGGCAGCAATATCGCCAACATCCTGCTCATTCTTGGCCTTGCGGCCCTGATCCGCCCGGTGTCAGCGCAAATGGCCGGACTGCCGCGCGAAGCCGTTTGGGTCGGCGGCAGCGCTGTTGGACTTGCGGTTCTGGCGGGTGCCGGAGAAATTTCCGTGCTGGCTGGCGTTGTTCTTTTGGCGCTTCTCGGCGTCTATCTCTGGGGCGCGTTCCGCAGCAGCACGGCTGGAACGGACAATTTAGACGTCCCGATTGATCCGCTGCCTAAGGCGTCGATCTTTCTGATGCTTGGACTTGCCTTGACCATAGGTGGTGCAATCGCCCTGGTCGATGGTGCTACCGGCATTGCCCGCGCCTATGGCGTACCCGAGGCCGTGATTGGCCTGACGCTGGTCGCCATTGGCACCTCGCTGCCGGAACTGGCCACAACAGTGATGGCGGCACGACGGGGGCAATCAGATGTGGCTCTTGGTAACATCTTGGGTTCCGGTATCTTCAACATACTTGGCATTTTGGGCACCACCGCGCTTGTTGCACCTCTGCCCATTGAGGACAGTCTCATCCCTGATATCGGCGTGATGCTGGCAACAACGGCTCTGCTAATTGCGCTGCTCTTCTGGCGACGCGCCATCAGTCGTGTTTCGGGTGTTATCTTTTTGCTGCTCTACACTGGCTATATGGCATGGCTTAGCCAAACATTCTGACAAGATCGGCTGTCTGCCGCTGCCCTAGGTCATCCTTGTGATGCGCAAGGAACGTTCCTGCGGCGCGGCGGCCAGCCTCTTTCAATTCGGCGATTACCGATGGCACCGGGATCATCTTGGTCGCAACCGAAAGATCGTTCATCAGGTCGTCATCCGCAATCATATGTACCCGGACATTCTTCATCGCGCCTTCCTGCACCTTGCCATCGGCAATCAGGCGCTGGACGAATTCAATGGCGCGCAATTCCCGCAGCAAAGACGAATTAAAGCTTATCTCGTTGATCCGGTTCTGAATCTCGTTCGGCATCACCGGAACCGAGTTGCGCTCAAGCGGATTGATGTTCACGATCACCACGTCATCCGGCAGATCAGCTTCGAACAGTGGAAAAAGCGCTGGATTGCCAGTATACCCGCCATCCCAGAATGCCTCTAGGACACCTGTCTGGGGGTCCTCTACCTCGACCGCTTGGAACAATGTCGGCAAACAGGCCGAAGCAAGGATACTCTTGGTGCTGATCGCATCCCCTTCAAAGACGCGCGCCTTGCCTTCGCGCACCTGGGTTGCACAGACATACAGACGCGGGCCTTCCATGGCGCAGACCCGCCCGAAATCGAACTGGTCAACGATCTTTTTCAACGGGTTTTCATAAAGCGGACCCCAGGCATAGGGCGACATCATTCGCCCCAATGTGTCGCCCAGCATATAGGCCGGCGAAAACTCGATCCCCTTGCTGATAGCCCCTGGGGTGGGAAGCCACGCCTGCATCCATTTCGGCACCGCCAGATCATCCAGTCGGGCCACCTGCGCCCAGAGCCAGTCGAGGTTGTCCTTTGCCCCCTGCCGCCCGTCCAGCAGCCACCCGGCCTTGAGCGCCGCACCGTTCAGTGCCCCCGCCGACGTGCCGGTGATCGCCGCGATCTCCAAGTCGTCCTCTTCCAGCAACCGGTCCAGCACACCCCACGTAAACGCGCCATGTGCACCGCCGCCCTGAAGGGCAAGATTGATCTTTACCATACCGTTACCTGCACCTTCATCTTGCCAAATAAACTCCGGGGAGCACGAGGGGCTGGCCCCTCGCAAAACGCGGTCGTATTCGGAACCTGCTCAGGCGGCGGTCCAGCCGCCATCGACAGCCAGTGATGTCCCGGTGATCTGGTCAGCGGCAGGGCTGCACAAGAACAACACTGTTCCTGCCAGCTGTTCCACCGTCACGAACTCCTTGGAGGGTTGCTTGGCGAGGATAACCTTCTCGATGGCCTCGTCCTCTGAGATATCATACTGCTTGGCCGTATCGGGTATCTGCGCCTCGACCAACGGGGTCAGGACATAGCCCGGACACACCGCGTTGCACGTTATCGGCTCTTTCGCGGTTTCCAAACCGACCGTCTTGGTCATCCCCAGAACGCCGTGTTTCGCCGTGACATACGCTGCCTTGTAGGGAGAGGCGCGCAAACCGTGTCCCGACGCGATGTTCACGATCCGGCCCCAGCCGGCCTTGCGCATCAGTGGCAAGGCCGCTGCCGTGGTGTGAAACACCGACGACATGTTGATGGCGATGATCGCATCCCATTTCTCGATCGGGAACTCGTCGATCGGGGCGACGTGCTGGATACCCGCATTGTTCACAAGGATGTCGCAGGCACCCGCCTGTTCGATCAAGCCGCGGCACTGGTCGGGCTTGGCCATGTCCGCTTGGATATAGCGAACCGTGACACCATGCTTTTTGGCGATTTTCGCAGCGAGTGCATGATCCTCGTCCCGGTCGGTGAATGAATTGATCACCACATCCGCGCCAGCGCGGGCCAGTTCATGCGCCACACCCAAGCCGATCCCGGAATTCGATCCGGTGATAACAGCAGTTTTCCCTTTCAGCGACATGATCGCTCCTCTCCTTCGATTTTGCTTGTGCGGCACGCTAAATGCTGCGCCTGCATAATGCAAAGGAAGGATCTGTGCGTCAGGCCTCTGGCGGCTGTGCGCCGAAAAAGCCGATAATCTCGGTCAGGCGGCCATCCGCGCCGACGCGACCACAGTCGATCCCTTGCACCGGAACCGCTCCATCCGCCATCACCATGCGCCATGCAAAACGGATGCGATCGTGATGCGCATCCACCCCCGAGGTCAGCTCGATTCGGGCGCCCGGAAATTGGCCAAGAACCGCCCCGATATGTGCATGCAGCGAATCGCGTCCAAGTGCCTCGCCGCCGGGGTCTTGGTACAGGCCATCATCCGCCCAAGCGATCTCAAGCAGCGCGCGCCGTTTGTCGTTATCCACCTCGCACCATGCATCGCCATAGGCCTTAAGAACTTGGGCTAAGTTGACCATCTCACCTCTCCTGCTATTGCGTCACCCTTGCACAGACGGTGATGTCCAGACAGAAAAAAACCCCGGCACGAAGCCGGGGTTAAGTTATTGAGGCAGGTTTCATACAGGCAAGAAACCTATCGAGCAGTAACTCTCTTATAGGCAATTCTTCGCGTCGATCCAAGCTAAAAGTTTGAAAAGCCACAAAAGCCCAGTTACCGTCAGGCACAACAAAACAAGGGCAGACAGGGATTGTTGCGAAAATGAGAGCGGTTTTTTTCCTAAAACGACACATCAGTATCGCCGCGCTGGCACTCGCGCTTAGCGCGCAATCGGGCGCGGCCAACCCACAACACGGCATAGCTATGTATGG
>JANSYF010000063.1 GCA_024742575.1 Paracoccaceae bacterium
GGGATGGTCTCCTGTTCAAAGGTTGGTCTCAGCAACCAAACCTTCCCATCAGGAGGCCATTCCCGCCAATAGCGACGCCCATCCCGCGTTAGCGGGTTCGTTCAATCCTCTGCGAGTCAAACAATCAGGCCGTTGGTATAATCTTCATCTTGCCGATTAAACTCCGGGAGGTTTGGAGGGCTGGCCCTCCAATCGGTCAGATCGCGGCGCGATCTGACACCTCTCCAAATGAAAAAGGCCGGAACAAACCCCGGCCTTCGTCAATTTTCTGGACCAAATAATCAGCCGAACATGTCAGACGTGATACCCTCGTACCAGCCAACGCTCTCTTCATAAGTCGCCTGACGCAACGCGGCATCCTCGCCGGTCTGGCTGACGAAACCGTCGACCTTGGCGATTTTCTCATCCGTCGCTTCATAGGTCGCACCAACCTTCACACCGTCATTGGTGTCAATCAGCGACCAGCAGGTATTCGAGAACTTGGCCGGGAACACGCGGCTGCCCGTGAGCGCACCGCGCACAGCCATTGCCGCAACCTTGGCTTGAGAATTGGCCGAGAAACCAGATTTAGGCATATCGCCCTGATTGGTCGCATCGCCAAGGATATGGATATTCTCGTCCAACCGTGACTGCATCGTATGACCGATAACCGGCGCCCAATTGCCCTCGGTCAGCCCCGCAGCTTCACAGATAAGACCTGCTTTTTGTGCCGGGATCACGTTGACTACATCGGCTTGGATCACTTCTCCGTCGATATCGACTGTCATTGCAGCGGGATCGACAGACACGTTCTCGCCGCCGAAATCAGGGCCGATCCGGGTGATCATGCCCGAGTAATGTTTTTCCCAACCTTCCTCAAACAGACCCTGTTTTGAGAAATTGGCTTTTGGATCTGCGATAATGATCTTTGCCGTTGGATTATTGGCCTTGAGCGCATGCGCCACCATCGACACACGCTCATACGGGCCCGGCGGGCAGCGATATGGGTTGGGTGGCGCCACCATCACATAGGTGCCACCTTCGGGCATCGCCATAATTTGCGCCTTGAGCAGTTCGGTCTGACTACCGCCTTTATAGGCATGGGGCATCGCGTTCTGCGCCGACACGTCCCATCCGGGAACCGCGCCATCCACGAAATCAATACCGGGGCTAAGGACCAGACGGTCATAGGGCACAGTGCCCCCACCCGCCAAAGACACGGTCTTGGCATCACGATCCACACCCGTGGCCCAGTCATGCACAACATTGATACCGTATTCCGACGCCAGTGTGCCGTAGGAATGCTCGATGCTGTCAAGTTCCCGGAAACCGCCGATATATAGGTTCGAGAAAAAGCAGGTGTAGTAGCTACGGCTAGGTTCGATCAGAGTTACGTCGATCTCACCCGCGGAATCCTTGGCGATATAACGAGCCGCCGTTGCGCCGCCTGCGCCGCCACCAACAACAACCACCTTGGGTTTGCCATGTGACGCCGCGTTCACCATAGGGGCGCTGAGCGTTGCTGCAGCCATCCCCGTGCCCACAAAAGCACGTCTGTTGAGTTTCATTTTTCTTCCTCCCGTTGAACATACCCCGTCCAAGCTGACCTCTTCTGGGCCTTACTCGGCTTGGGCAAAATACGCCGCCAAAGCGGCAATCTCTTCGTCAGACAACCGATTTGCCATCATTTGCATCACCGGGTGCGGTCTGATTTTTCTTTTATAGGCATGCATGGCGACAACGAAATCGTCTGTCGGCCATTGTGTGATCGAGGGAATACCCTGATCCGATCCATCCTGCTGGTGGCAGGTTTTGCATTCGCTGGCCAGATATTCGCCGTAGTCCGTATCACCCACGATCGCCAATACCTCGGACGGCAAATCGACCTCGCGGGCCTGGGCGGTGGGCGCGGCTTCGGGGATGTTTTGCGGACTGGCTGAGAACTGGCGCAGATAAGCAAGAATATCGGACCGGTCTTGCGTGTCTTTTAGACCAGCAAAGTTCATCCGAGTACGCGATACCAGTGCCTTGGGGTTTTCAAGATAGGCATCAAGGGCTTCGATGTCCCATGTCAGGCCATCCGCACCCATCATTGCCATGTCATCGGAATACCGGAACCCCTCATGCATCCCGGCGCGACGTCCGAAAATACCATTTAGATGCGGACCGATCCGATCTTCGGCACCCTGCCCGACTTGGTGGCAAGACCGACATTGAGCGAACACCTGCTCGCCTCTGGTCGGATCGCCAAAGTTCGGGTCACCAACGTCAGACACATCAATCTCGGGTTTCTGCTCTGCGATGGCCACAGCAACTGTCGGTGCTTGCTTGGCGTCGTTTAGTGCCTCAAGTGCCGCGGTCAAGTCAGCCTCGAGCGATGTCAGCTTAGCTTCCAGAACGGCCGAGTCTGTCGCCCTGTCTGCCCAAACGGCATTGCTTTGTTCAAGCTGCTCAATACGTTCGCTCAAAAATTCCAATTCAGACGCACGATGATCACGCGCTGTCCAGCCATAGGCGCTCCCAAGCACAAGTGCTACGGCTCCGGAAACGGACAGAAACATGCTGGACGTATTCGTCATGAAACCTCGTCTACTGGAATCAACTATACCTTGTTCTTACAAATCGCGCGCGGCAGGCCAAAATGCTGCCGCGCGTGAAGAGATCACTCGAACGTGGCCAAATAGGCAGTCACGGCGGCGATATCCTCTTCCTTTTTCAGGCCTGCAAAGCTCATCTTTGTGCCCTTCGCATATCCACGTGGGTCGGCAAGGAACGCAGCTAGGGTTTCAGCTGTCCAAGCGCCTTCCATCTCTGCAAGAGTCTTGGAGTATTTGAAGCCGTCAACCGCAGCGATATCAGAACCGACAATACCGTTCAAAGCCGGACCAGAGCGGTTTTTGGCCCCGTCTCCAACCTGATGGCAGGCCTTGCACTTGCCAAAGACCTTTTCGCCAGCAGCTACCAGTTCGGGGTCTGGCCCAGCATCGGCGACAACTGCAGCCGCAACAGGTTCAGCTTCGGCCGCAGGTTCTTCCACGGCGGCTGTCTGAACGACCGCTGTTTCCCCGGTCGCCGCTTCTGCACCGTCTTCTTCCGGCGTTACGTCCAGAACGGTGGCGCGCATGGTGATCTCAACACTGTCCTTGCAGTTCTCCATGCAAGGTTCAGCACGCCAAATCGAATACTCAGCCTCGGCGCGGTCATCGACGATGAACCCGTCCGCATTAGGCATTTCGACCTCAAGAAAGTTTTCGTTGCTCAGAACGAAATCATCTTCGACAAGGAAGTTGGAATAAAGAATATACGCAACAATCGCATATACATCATCATTGCTGAGCGTCTGCGCATTGCCATAGGGCATGGAGCGGTGGACATAATCCCATGCAGTCGACAAGTAAGGCCAATAGCTGCCCACAGTTTTCAAAGGATCTTCGTCTGCCAGCGTGTCTTCTCCGCCAGCCAGCTTTGGCCAGTTATCGACGCCTTCAGCAAATTCACCGTGACACACGGCGCAGCTTTCCGAAAAGACGACTTCGCCATCTTCTACAGAACCAGAACCAACAGGCAGGCCTGTTCCATCCGGGCTGATATCCAGATCCCAAGCCGCCACTTCCTCAGGAAGTGCCGGACGGCCCAGACCGTACTTGCCTTCACCGACACCGGTTGAAGCGTTTGCCGCGCCAACCATTCCACTGGACACCACTGGAGCCGCGATTGCGGTCATAACCGCCGGATTTTCAGGGAACCCTGCGACATTGCGATCGGCAAAATTCACGGCCATCGTCAGCACGGCAATTGTGCCGATTGCGGTTCCGCCGAATAGATTAAGAGACTTCGACATTTTCTGCCTCCCCGTTGGGCTTTACGTGCCACGTCTGGATACAGTTGTTGTGGTAGATCGAATTATAACCGCGGACGTCGCGCAGCTGCGCTTTGGTCGGCTGAACATATCCGGTTTCATCCATCGCCCGAGACTGAAGCAGCATATCTTCGCCGTTCCATTCGGTGTCGAGGTAGAAGCGAGTCAATGCCATCTTTTCGCCCGGCTTGGCCAAACGCGCGGTTTCCCATGTCTTGCCGCCGTCTTTGGACACGTCCACGCGGGTGATCGCGCCGTGACCGGACCATGCAAGTCCGGTGATGACCAGCGGACCCGCGCCATGCGTGATGGGCGATTGTGGGCTGGGTGAGGTGACGACGGATTTCGCGTCCATCACCCACGTCCATTTGCGGCTGGTGCCATCTGCCAATGTGTCGGTGTATTTCGACGTTTCCTCGCGGCTTTCGACCGCGTTCGGCATCACTTCGATGCGGCGAATCCACTTGACCCACATGTTGCCTTCCCAACCGGGAACAACCAGACGCACTGGGTAGCCATGCTCTTTGCGCAGCGCCTCACCATTGGCTTTGAACGCGACCAGAACATCATCCAATGCCTTGTCCATCGGAATCGAGCGGCCATTTGAGGATGCGTCAGCACCTTCGACATAAACCCATTTGTCAGACAGATCGCCCGCTGCTTCGAGCCCGGCTTCGTTCAGAAGCGTGCGCAGGGACACACCGGTATATTCCATGTTGTGGATCATCCCGTGGGTGAATTGTGCACCGTTAAGCTGGGCACCCGCCCATTCCATGCCTGTGTTCGCGGCACATTCGCAAAAATAGACGTGGTTTTCACGCGGGAAGCGTTCCAGATCAGCATAGGTGAACACCAGTGGTGTATCTACCAAGCCATTGATCATAAGACGGTAATCTTCTTTGCGCAGTTCAATCGCACCCGAATGGTGACGTTCAAACGCGCAGCCCTGTGGTGTGATCGTGCCGTCCAGCGCGTGGATCGGCGTGAAGTTGATCGAACTTGTGGTATCGGCGGTCAGCCATTCCACGTTCCGGCGTACCACGTCGGCTTCGTATTCGATGGGAAGACCATAAGGCGTGGCATCGACGCCATCGCCAAAGGTCATGGCCCAATCCTGCATTTCTGTGATCAGCGGATCAGGTTCGCTGGCCCGCGCGGCGCCCGCAGCGGTTAGCCCTGCCGCAGCCGCGGCCGAGCCTCGCAGAAACGCGCGGCGGGAGGGTTTGAGCATATCAGACATATCTCACACTCCGGTTTAAGTTACGCGCCCACGACCGTGACGCTGTCATTGGGTTGAACGGTGACGGTGCCCAGCTTTTTGATATGCGCTTCGACCACGTCCCAGATTTGCGGACCTTCTGTGCCTTCGTTTACCGAAGCCCAGCCGGCGACGACATAATTCTTCGCCGGATCAATTGCTTCGCCCGTCTTGAGCAAGGTCATGTCGGTGATGCGTTCGCCCTGTGGCTTGCGCACGTCGATCCGGTAGCCCATGCCCCCAATACGCACCATGTCGCCACCCTGCTGGTAGTAGGGATCAGGGTTGAAGATGTTGTCGGCCACGTCTTCGAGGATAACCTTGATGAACTCGCCGGTCATTTCCGACCGATACGCCTTGCCATAGCTCATCGAGGTGACGTTCCAAAGATCTTCGCGGGTGATGTCGTCACCCGGAATCAGGCTAGGCCCCCAACGCACACCCGGCGACATAGCGATGTCCGCCTCGCGTTCGCTCATCAGAGCATCACAGATCAGATCGTCCCAAGTGCCGTTGAAGTTGCCACGGCGATAAAGAAGGCTGTCGGTCTGGCCGATCACCTCTTCCAGTTCGGCCTTGTAGGGCGCACGCTGTTCGTCGATCAGCGCGGTCATTTCGGGATCGGGTGTGATCGCATCCGAGAAGATCGGGATCAGCTTGTGACGGAAGCCCATCATCCGGCCGTTCTGGATATCCAGATCGACGCGGCTGACAAATTTGCCGTTGGAGCCAGAGGCAACCACGATGGTATCGCCCACCAGCACTGGTTCCGGCAGCGCATCATGGGTGTGTCCCGACAGGATCACGTCAATGCCTGTGACCTTGCTTGCCATGCTTTTGTCGACGTCGAACCCATTGTGGCTAAGGCAGACAACGCATTCCGCGCCTTGGGCCCGCACTTCGTCAACCATCGCCTGCATGTTCTCATCGCGGATACCGAAAGAGTATTCGGGGAACATCCATCCGGGGTTCGCAATCGGCATGTAGGGGAAGGCCTGGCCAATGACGGCGATCTTGACGCCACCGCGCTCGAAGAACTTGTAGGGCGGGAACAGCTCGGCGGGTTCGTCCCACTCGGCATCAAAGATGTTCTGGCCCAGTGCAGCAAAGGGCAAACCTTCGACGATCTCGGCCACACGCTCGGACCCAAGGGTGAATTCCCAGTGGAAGGTCATCGCGTCGGGCTTGAGCCCGTTCATCACGTTCACCATGTCCTGACCTTCGGTGTGGTAGCAGGTGTAAGAACCATGCCACGTATCACCGCCATCGAGCAGCAGCGCATCCGGGCGATCGGCCCGGATCGCGTTGACCACAGTGGCCACGCGATCCAGTCCGCCGACGCGCCCATAAGCCTGAGCCAGGGAGGAGAAATCGCCAGAACTGAGCGCGTAATGGGAAGGGCTGCCGTCGTCGATGCCATAAAGCTTGCGGAAATCGGCCCCGGTGACATGAGGCACGGCACCGCGATTGCCACCTACACCGATATTCACGGACGGCTCGCGGAAGTAGATCGGCTTGAGCTGTGCATGAATGTCAGTAACGTGGATCAACGAGACATTGCCAAATGTATCGAACTGCAAAAGCTGATCCTGTGTCAGCGCCTGTTGCGCCGCAAGACGGGACCAGTTGCCAAAACCAGAAGCGCCGACGAGCGCGGACGCGGCCATCGACACCTGAAGGAAATCGCGACGTGAGATCATGGGAGGGCCTTCTTGGATTTCCGAACACACATTCGCATGTGTGAATGAGTTTAAGTAAAAAGACCCCGCGCCAGCGAAAGCGCGGGGTCGATTTGATTAGTTACGTACAGAGGGGCCTTCGACGGACAGACCGTTGCCGCGTGATGCCACGTAAAGCTCAAGCGCTACGAACTCTGGCGAACCGGGGGCGTAGGTTTCAGCGCGTGTATCACGCACACAGCCCTTGAAGCGGCCATGCACTGTATTCAGCTTGGCATTCTTCAGGCGGTACGTTGGGAAGCCGTTGATCTGACCTTGGCTCAGGTGGTCTGCGCGTATGTAATTGCCATAGTTGTCTTCGTGGCAGTTTGCGCAGGACAGCTCAAGCTGACCAGTCCGGGTGTAATACAGCTCTTTACCCTGTTCCCAGGTCTCTGCAACCGGGCCGTCAATCGCGACGTTTACCGGCATGCCGCGCGACTGTACCGCGATCAGCGCTTCCATCGCAGCCATTGGACCACTGTCATACTTGTATGCGTCAGCGCCCATCTGGTTGGTACGACAGTCGTTGATCTGCATCGCAAGAGTGCGAACTTCGCCAGCCTCTTCGTTCCACTTAGGATAGACGGCGCGAACACCCTCCATCGATTCTGGACCTTCGTGACAGGATGCGCAGGACTTTTCCGCGCTGCCTTCGACCGTGTTCCAAGAGTCCATAGCTTGATCGACTGCAATCATGCCAGGGTTGTCAAAAGTGTCGGCCTGCATGGATTGCGTATCATCCTCGCGGAAGTGCCAACCCGAGATGACCGTATCAACACCGGTTTCAGCCATGTGCGCTGGAGCCGCAGTCTTAGTGATCATTTCCTGACCATCAATCGCAAGCGTGTCGTCGTCCGCACCACCTGCAAAAACCATCGAGGTCGAGATGGCCAGCGCGGCTAACGCTGTCGTTGCCTTATATTTCATTCTGTTCCCTCCCAAAAATATTCCTGCCCCGATTGTCCGGAGCAGGAAGGAGCTTCTGCTCAGACCGCGATTGCTTTGTTGTCGTTGTAGACGGACCCGTCATCGTCATACCACGTGAACGCGAATTCACCTGCCTCGGGCACGGTGGCTTCGAATTCGAAATACGGGTTCGTCGAGATCGCCGGTTCAAGCGTGATATCGATCACGCTCTGGCCGTTGAATTCGCAGGTGAAGCGATTGATGATCGAGCGCGGGATCGGGTTTCCGTCGCCGTCTTTCCGCTGGCCCGATTCCATCGGGTGGCTGATCAACGTCTTAATTGTGATCGCATCGCCAGCAGAGGCGGACTTGGGGACCTTGACGCGGGGTTTTACACCGGATGCCATGTTTTATCTCCTGAAATCTGTATGTTGACCGTTAGCCGCCACAGCCGCCGATGGTGACCTTTACGGTCTTCGCGCTGCGGGCAAAGCTGCCATCTGCCAATTTGGCAATGGCGATGACGTCCTGCGTACCGGCAAGACGCATACGCGTGCTGGCGGTTTGGGACGCGGCGAGCGGGCCAAAGTTGAACGTTGCAACGCCGGGTGTCGGGTTGCCAGCGGCGAGCACCATAACCGCAGTTGCGCCGGGGGCGGAAACCGCGATCGGAACAGTGTTGCCGTTTTCGGCGATCTCGGGTGCGGTCAGCTCCACACCTGCGTCGGCAAGCGCCGCGCCGCCGGTGAATTCTGCGATCGCATCATCTGCCGCAGCACTGGCGCGGAACGGCAGGACGAAGGTCAGCGCTGCTGCCCCACCCAATGCCAAGGTTTCGCGTCTTGTGAAATCCATGTCTTATCTCCTAATTCAGTGACAGCAGCTCAGCTGCCCTTCAGCGTCATGAGAAACGCCACCACATCTTCGATTTCCTGCGCCGTCAGGATAGGCGTCAGGTCTTCTTCTTTTGCAGCCTTGCCGGTGTAACCATCACCGGGCCGGATGAAACCGCTGGTCTTGTAAAAGGCCGGCATAACGCTGCCTTCAAAGGTCATCTTGGCGTTTGCCACGATGCCACGCAGTTCTTCGGCGCTGCGATAGTCCGCGATGCCGTCAAGTGTTGGGCCGACTTCACCATGGAACGGCGCATCGTTGAGCGCAGTCACAGCATGGCAAGCAACGCAGTTGCCTTTGCCTCGGCTCGTCATGAGCTTGGCACCATTGGCGGCGTCGCCGTCTGCACCGGACAGCGATGCTTCGATCGCGCCGTATTCGTCGAATTGCACCTCACCCGGAGTGATTGGGTTGGCGATGGCTGCGGTCGCGCAAATCACGACAGCTGCGGAAATACCTGTTAGCTTCATTGTCCCTCCCTTACCGCCCGATACGTTGATCGAGCTGACATATGGCTTTGTATACCGTAGGCCACTGACCTTGATTCACGCAACAACAAATTCACAGAAATGAATAATTGAGTGTGAATGTCGCAGTGTCAGTCCGTGTTGCCGTCATTTCGTTCCTGAATCATGCGTGCATGATACCTTTGAAAATCTTCACCGTTATCAAGCAGATAACGTTTCTCGGCCACCCAAGTGAACATGTCTAGAGTTGTGCCTTTCGCGAATGCACCGGGCATCACCGCAACCGACGCTTCAAGCGCGTTTTCGTCCTCTGGCACCGTTTCCGGCAGGAAAACGATGTTCGGAGTGAAGAGCACGCGCCACTTCCGCGCCATATCTTTTTCTGACAGAGCTTCGCCATCGAAGTCGACAACTTCGATGTCGCCATGCAGGTTCAACTGCACTACGAAATAGTTCTCCGCGATAAAGTCGCTGACCGTCGCGTCCGAGAAAACCTCCTCATGCATCTTTGAGCAATAGATGCAGCCGCGTTGCTCGAAGAAAAGCACGAGGCGCTTGCCTTCTGCATTGGCTTCTTCAAGGTCTTCGCGCAGGTCTTTGAAGGTATCTCGCATCCACGGTTGCTTATGCAAGCCGTCATCACCAAGTTCTGCCGCCGCAACCGGAAGCGCCATCAAAAGCGCCAGCGCGCCCCCCAGAAAACTTTTCATCTTTCCTTCTCCCCCTCAGTTGCGGTCATCCCAGCGATGACCAATTCGGAAACCAGCGTAGCATAGCATCCGCGATCAGATTCACGGTATCCGTCACGATGAGCAGCGCAAACAGGATCAACATTCCACCCATGACTTTTTCAGCATAGTGCAGAAATCTGCGGTTGCGCGCGGTCCAGCGCAGGAACGGTCCGGAAAAAAGCGCCGCAATTACGAAAGGTGCAGTCATGCCAACACCGTAGACAAACAACAGCAACCCACCCTGATAGATATCCCCCATTCCGCCCGCGATCATTAAGATTGACGCCAGCGCTGGCCCCACACAAGGTGTCCAACCAAACCCAAAAGCAAGCCCCATCACATACGCACCGACCAGCGTAGTTGGCTCAGTCTTGGCTTCGACCCGCGCCTCGCGATATAGGATCGGGATTCGCACTACCCCAAGAAAATGCAGACCAAAAGCCAGCAGGACGATCGCCGCTACATAGCGGAACGGCTCACGGTAATCTGCGAAGGCCTGACCAACGGCAGTCGCCCCCATACCCAAAAGAACAAAGATCGTAGTTACACCCAACGCAAACAAACAGGCGGACAGCACGAGGTTCCACGCGATGCCGCGCGGCACGTCTTCTTCGCCCTTCAGTTCGTTCATGGAAATCCCGGCCATGTAGCACAGGTAGAATGGAACCATCGGCAGAATGCAGGGTGTGAAAAAACTTAGGAGTCCCGCAAGTGCCGCGCCCGCAAAAGTAATATCGAACATGGACGGAGATTCCTTGAATTATTCACATATTCAGATTAAGTGTTTTGTTCAGACGCCGTCAATTGGTGAATGATGAACGCTTTGAAAGCCTTTGCGCTTACAGCTACTCTATTGGTCCACCCGGCATGGCCGTCGACGGCTCAGGCAGAACCGTTGCTTGTCATGGTCGAACAACCCGGCTGTATTTATTGCGAGCGGTGGGACGCCGAAATAGGTCCTGCTTACCCCAAAACGGAAGAAGGCAAATTTGCGCCTCTTATTCGTGCAGACCTTCGTCAAGGACCGCCTGAAGGCATCACTTACGCGCGACGGGTTCTTTTCACACCGACATTTATTCTGATAGACGACGGCCAAGAAAAGGCACGCATCGAAGGATATCCGGGTGAAGACTTTTTCTGGCCGCTGCTGACAAAGCTGCTGTTGGACAACACAAACTTCGCAACGGTGCCCGAAACCGAAACGGTCAGGAACTAGAGACACGGCATGGCACTTCCCCAGCTCAGTTCGGATCTGAACGAAGACGAACTTGACCGCATCGTCGATCAGGCGACAACTGCGTCCAATTTCCTCAAGGCGATCAGTCATGAAGGTCGGTTGATGATCCTATGTCACCTTGTGACCGGCGAAAAATCGGTGACCGAACTTGAAGAACTCTTGGCGGCCCGTCAGGCAGCAGTGTCCCAGCAATTATCAAGACTTCGGCTTGAAGGCTTGGTCATTCCACGGCGCGACGGCAAGACAATCTATTATCGGCTTGCTGACGATAGACCGCGCAAGCTTTTGGAATGCGTCTACGATTTGTTCTGCAAAGACGACTGATCTAGAACGCTACTCTTTCCTTGCTCTCACATCGCGCTGACCGCATACTTGATGCGGGAGCCTGTCTTGGGAGGACAGCACATGCTGGAAAGCGTTCCGGAGCACATCGTAGTGGCCGCAGTCGGATTGTTTGGCGGTGTCCTTCTGGGACTTGCCGCAAGACTTGGCCGATTTTGCACCTTGGGCGCGATCGAAGACCTGCTTTACGGCGGCTCGGACGCACGTATTCGCATGTGGGGGATTGCAATTGGCACCGCAATCATTGGCAGCTTCGCACTGATGGGCGCCGGGATCGTTGATGCAGGGACAACCTATTACTTGTCTATAAACTGGTTGCCTTGGGCTTCGGTCGTTGGTGGACTGATGTTCGGCTATGGTATGGCACTGGCCGGAAACTGCGGTTACGGCGCGGTGGCCCGCTTGGGCGGCGGGGACCTGCGCAGCTTTGTCATCGTGCTGGTCATGGGCGTGTCAACCTATGTCGTCCTTAGTGGCCCACTTGCCCCCCTTCGCGAAACGCTGTTCCCGCAAAGCCCTGTTCTTCCCGGCGATGTGCCGCCGGGCATCGCCCACGCGTCAGCCCAGTGGACAGGTATGTCCGCAACTGTAATTGGGCTAAGTATAGGCGTTGCGGTGCTTGTCATCTCAGCCAGCTCGCGCGCATTTGTCGAAGACCCTAAAGCTGCTATCTGGGCTGCCATCGTCGGTATCGCCATCATCAGCGGCTGGGCCGGAACGTCGTGGGTGGCCAACACCGGCTTCGAAGCCCTGCCCGTCGTGTCCCACAGCTTTGCAGCACCCTTGGGTGAAAGCATTCTGTGGTGGATGATCGGCTCGGCGCAACCCGTTAGCTTTGCCGTCGGTTCGGTCGCGGGTGTCTGGCTTGGCGCGTTTATCGGATCGCTGATCAAGGGGCATTTCCGCTGGGAAGCTTGCGAAGACCCGCGCGAATTGCGACGCCAGATTTTCGGAGCAGCTCTTATGGGAGCGGGAGCCGTCATAGCTTTGGGGTGTACGGTCGGCCAAGGCATCAGCGCGTTTTCCATGCTCGCGTTCAGCGCGCCGGTGACGTTTCTGGCTATTTTCGCAGGTGCTGCCGTTGGATTGCGGCAATTAATCGTCGGGTTCAACCCTGCCGAATAACGCTTACCAAGCGTCACCCGTTGCCGAAGAATCACGCTAAGCAAGAAAGTGTCGCTGATACTGCGCATTGGCGTAATTTTGCCTGCACACGTGCGCACCACGGGTTACTCTTTAGATAAAAAATATAACTAAAGAGAGCAGGCATTCAGGATTATGGGAACGGCTTACGATGGCACGTTCGTCATCTCCTGGTCGCAAACAACTATAGACACGCTTCAGTCGGCTCCGGTCGATTTCCTGAAGGTCGGTGTGACATGGGGTTGGGAAGGTGAGGCCGTCCGAGTTGATGGTCCGAACGATCTTCTGCGACTGGACGATGCGGAAGGCGAAGCAGACCGACGCAAACGCGCGGCACGAATGGTGCGTCGCCTCGTTGGGGCGGCCATCGAGGACACGACCGACTTACACGCGATTTCAGTCGATCATCCGATTGCAGACAAGTGCTTCGTACTCACGGACGGACGCAGCACCTATACCGTCACGCTGATCGACTCCGGAACGCGCAAACCGCCTCTCTTGATGTTTTTAAATGCGCTGCCACCTAAGAATTGCGATCTTTGGGTGGTACACGCCTCTCTCAGTCCCGCTGTCACGCAAAGCGATGCGGAACACCAAGGCGCTGTGATCTGTTTTACCCCAGGAACCCAGATCTTGACACCGGATGGCGTCAAGCTGATTCAGGATTTGCGCGAAGGCGACTATGTCCAGACCAAGGACAATGGCTGCCAACCAATTCAATGGATGGGTCAGCGACGTATGAGCGGCGCACGACTGTTTGCAATGCCGAAACTGCGTCCGATCCGCATTCGTGCCGGGCTTTTCGGGTTAGATGAACCGGACGAAGACCTGTTGGTGTCGCCGGAACACCGAATGCTGGTCAAAGGTCGCGTTGCGATGGACCTGTTCAACACGCCCGAAGTCTTGGTCGCAGCGCGCGAACTGGTCGACCACGAGCGCGTATCTGTCGACCTTAATGTGCGCGAAATCACCTATGTGCATATGCTATTGCCACAGCACGAGATCCTGTTTGCCAATGGCGTCGAATCCGAAAGCTTCCATCCCGCGAATGCAGCATTGTCGACATTGGATACCAACGATCGCGCACGGTTAAGAGAAATGCTGCCAAGCGTCGAATTCAACCCACAGGAATACGGCAGCTATGCCCGCCGCAACTTGTCCTCGACCGAGGCGGCAATCCTCATACACCAAGCGGCTTAAGCTGACACAATGCGAATAGTCCAACAGCGGATCGCAAACCGCTGATGCCTATTCGAAAACCTCTTGCGGCTGGACGCCCCAATAGGCCCCTTTTTGCGCCCACCCCCGATAGCCGCCCGCTGACAATTCGCACCAATCGGTCTGGCATTCACGGACTTCCGCCACAACACCCATGGTCAATTGCGCGTTCACCTGAGTCGACGGATCGGGCCGTGCATAGAGGTTCAGCAGTTCAACTTCGACAATGGCTGTGCGCACTCCCGACAGCAGAGAATAATGCACCCATCCACCCGCGCCATCACGATCCTGAACGCGCCGCCAATGCTCGTGCTCGGCGGTGATCAGCAACGGCATGTTGCGGCGTTTGTAGACCCAGTCGATTCGATGCGACAAGGAAGGCCCCCGACGCACGTTGCCCTCGCTCGCCTTCATCGAAACATAGCGCGGCAAGGGCAGATTCGTCACCGATCCACGTTCAGCAGCCATCACTGGCACTGAACTCAGCATCCCTGCAATCAATGCGACGGGCAGGGATTTGCACGCCAATGCCCGAAACGAAAGCCAGCTCATGTGATGCGCCTCAATTTACTTGGTTTTTTTGGTTTTTGACGTCAGGTTCTTGTGCCTGCCGCGCCTTTGGGACACTGTGCCAAAACCTGACACGCCGGGGAAGTAGTGGGAGCGAAAGCATGTCATCAAAACGTCTGAGTGTTGTTGTCACGCGACGTTTACCGGACGCCGTCGAGACACGCCTAAAAGAACTGTTCGACGTTCGCCTCAGAGACAGCGATGAACCAATGTCTCAGGCAGAGTTGATCGAAGCAGTCAAAGAAGCCGATGTCCTAGTCCCAACCGTCACCGACAAGATCGACGCAGGATTGATCGGGCAAGCCGGAGAGCGCTTGCGCCTGATCGCCAATTTCGGCGCTGGGGTCGATCACATCGACGTCGACACCGCCCGCAGCCGCGGCATTCTTGTGTCGAACACGCCCGGTGTCGTCACTGAAGACACTGCCGATATGGTACTTGCGTTGATGCTTAGCGTCACCCGTCGCCTTCAGGAAGGCCTCAGCGTTATGCAAAACGGCGATTGGGAAGGCTGGGCGCCCACCGCCTTCCTAGGTGGTCGTCTTGGCGGACGTCGCTTGGGGATCCTCGGTATGGGTCGCATTGGCCAAGCCGTGGCCCGTCGCGCAAAAGCCTTTGGTATGCAAATCCATTATCACAATCGTCGCCGCCTGCGCCCCGAAACCGAAGACGCGTTCGAGGCAACATACTGGGAAAGCCTAGATCAGATGGTCGCGCGCATGGACGTCTTGTCCGTCAATTGCCCGCACACGCCATCGACCTTCCACCTGCTCAATGCGCGGCGGTTGAAATTGCTCAAACCCAGCGCCGTGATCGTGAACACTTCGCGTGGAGAGGTGATCGACGAAAACGCCCTGACTCGCATGCTTAAAGCAGGCGAACTGGCAGGCGCAGGCCTCGACGTCTACGAACATGGCCATCGCGGCAATCCTGAACTGCGAAACATGCCGAATGTTGTCATGCTCCCCCACATGGGATCGGCCACACAGGAAGGCCGCCTTGAAATGGGCGAGAAAGTCATCATCAACGTCAAAACATTTGCCGATGGGCACCGCCCGCCAGATCAGGTCGTGCCCGCAATGCTGTGACAAGGGCCATTGGCCCTTGCCAATGCGCTAAAGGCAGGTGACGAACAAATCATGAACACGCTTGAATTTGCTTTTCGCTCTGAAACCCTGCACGCCCTTTCGTCGGGCGCTCTCTACTGGCCATCGCAAGAACTTCTTGTCGTGTCAGACCTGCATTTGGGCAAATCCACCCGCGCAGCCCGCTTTGGTGGCGCACAATTACCGCCGTACGAGACGACTGAAACGCTCACGCGTCTCTCCAACGATCTCGATTCGACCAAAGCCCGTCGCGTGATTTGTCTTGGCGACAGCTTTGATGCGCCCACGCTTCAAACCGCCCTGCCCGCCTCCGATCTCTTGGCCCTGACAACACTACAAGCGGGCCTCGAATGGGTTTGGATCGAAGGCAACCACGATCCCGGTCCCGTCCAGCTTGGCGGCACGCATCGACAAAGCGTCACGATTGGCCCACTCAATTTTCGCCACATCGCCAAGACTTCTCCAACACCCGGTGAAGTCACCGGGCATTACCACCCCAAAGCCACGCTGTCGGTGCGGGGGCGAGCATTGACGCGCCCCTGCTTTCTGTTCGACAACACCCGCCTGATCCTTCCGGCTTATGGTGCCTTCACCGGCGGGTTGCACAGCCATGACCCGGCACTGACATCCCTGATGTCGCCAACTACAGAGGCAATCTTGACCGGACCAAAGCCCTACAAAATCCCTATGCCGGGCCGCGCCCCCTTGTCTTGATCTGCGCGGCATGCTCACTGTTTCAAATGACCACGAACGCCCGCATTCAAGCCAGCTTTGACAGCCAGTCCATGATGGCCACCTTGGGCGCTGAACTGATCGAAATCGGCACAGGCACGGCGACCATCACCGCCCCGATCCTGCCGGGATCGCGCCAGCAGCAGGGCTTCGGCCATGCCGGCTTGACCTTTTCTATCGGCGACAGCGCGGCGGGCTACGCGGCCCTCACTCTTATCCCAGACACCCAAGAGGTCGTCACTGCCGAAATCAAGATCAACCTGTTGGCCCCGGCCATCGGCGACCGTCTGATCGCCCGGGGCCGCGTGATCAAACCCGGACGGCGCCTGATTGTCGTCGCCTCAGACGTCTACGCCGAAACCGATGGCACCGAACGCCATATCGCCTGCCTCATGGGCACCATGATGCCCGTCGACCTTTGAAGGAATAGTAAATGCCGACATACAATCAGCCCTTGGGCGGCAATGACTCCCCCCGGTTTTCCGGTCCCAACACGATGATGCGCCTTCCCGCGCAGCCCACGGCCGAAGGATTGGATGCCTGTTTCGTAGGTATCCCGATGGATCACGGCGCATCCAACCGCCCCGGCACCCGACTTGGCCCTCGCCAAATCCGCGAAGAAAGCCGCATGATGCGCCCCTACAACATGGCCACGGGCGCAGCCCCATTCGAGTGCATGCAGGTGGCGGATATCGGCGATGTCGCGGTCAATACGTTCGATTTGAAGAAAACCATCGGCATCATTACCAACGAATACCGCGAAATTCTGAAACATGGCACGATCCCGCTTACTCTTGGTGGAGATCACACGCTGACTTGGCCGATCCTGCGTGCGATCAAGGAGAAACATGGTCCTGTTGCACTGATCCATGTTGATGCCCATGCCGACACCAGCGACGAGATGTTCGGCGAAAAAGAAGCCCACGGCACTCCTTTCCGTCGTGCATGGGAAGAAGGCTGTCTGCAAAATGACAAAGTTTGGCAGATCGGCCTGCGTGGGTCAGGCTACTCCCCCGAAGACTGGGACGGGCGCGCAACCAAGGCTGGAACGTGATCCCTGCCGAGCAATGCTGGTACAAATCGCTTGCTCCTTTGATGGCCGACATCCGCGCCAAGATCGGCGATGCACCGGTCTACCTCAGCTATGACATTGACAGCCTCGACCCCGCCTTCGCCCCCGGCACTGGTACGGTCGAAATGGGCGGCCTCAGCACGTGGCAGGCTTTAGAGATCGTGCGCGGCTGCGCTGGGTTGAACCTCGTCGGCGGTGATCTGGTCGAAGTTTCGCCGCCGTTCGACACGACGGGCACCACCGCGCTGATCGGATCGAACCTTCTGTTTGAGATGCTCTGCGCGCTTCCCAAGGCCCAGAAGTAGAAAAGCCGGGCGCAAGCCCGGCCTTTTGCTAGGCTGTCAAACCTTCGGGTTCTTCGATGCCATGTGCCCGGCAGCAGGCGGTCAGGGTGTTGGCGAGCAGGCAGGCGATGGTCATGGGACCGACGCCGCCCGGCACAGGTGTGATCGCCCCTGCAACCTCGGACACCTCTGCA
>JANSYF010000048.1 GCA_024742575.1 Paracoccaceae bacterium
CAGGTCGTGGTGGTACTCGAGTGTCTCTTTGGACATGCCTTTGCTGGCCAGCGCGTCGTGGGCGTAGGGCAGATCAGGAAGTTCGAAAGCCATGGTGGTGTCCCCTCGTTGGTGCGTCAAATTACACAGGCATACCTGATGCGGCGCACCACCAAGGTCAAGCCCGGTGGTGCGCCAATCGGGAATTTAACCCGCCTGTCAGAGGGCCAACGCATCAACGCGTGAAATAGTTCACCGCCGATGCATCGTCTGCTGATGCACTCAGGATCCCAAACACGTAGGCGGCTACAGAACGGAAACAGACCACGCGCGCCGTGTTTGTATCATCCATCCAAAACGCAGCCGCGACCTGAGCCATGCGGGTGCGACGCACCATGCCGGGCTGGAAGGCATCCGGGCTCATGTCAACCGGGGCCAGCTTGGCAATGACCTCGCGCAACGCCCTGCCTTTGAGCTGAAACACCGCGCGGGCGTCAGAGACATTGACCACCAGCGCGTGTGCATCCGACAGCTTGGCGGCCAATTCATTGCCCCGTTGCTGGGCCTCTTCATAGGGGCACAACAGCAACGCTTCGTCCGGTGACATCCAGAGCGCACCCATGTTGCTTGCCAGCGTGGTCTCGCGGGTACCCGGCAGCGTCACGCCAAACACGTCCTTTACCGCTTTGACGATGGTCTTGTCCGTCAGGTCACCACGCAGGGTAATCATGCCCTGCCCGGCCAGTTCCTCAATCTTCACCAGACCGTCGAAGGTTGCGCCACCCAGCGCCAGTGCCGCGTTAGACATTCTGCTTCTCCCCCTCAGGATCAAAGAACACAGGGCCAACGATCCGCGCTTTCTTGGCCGGGTTGTCCCCGTTGGTAAAGCTGATCACCTCGCCCATACGATCCGGGCCGTTCAAGACCAGACCCATGGCAATACCCTTGTTGAGTGTTGGGCTGTGATAGGTGGAGGTCACACGGCCTTCGGTATTGGTCTGGCCATTCTCATTCACACCGTCCGCGATAGCATAAGCGCCATCTTGAAGGACCGAGCCATCCAACGTTTCAAGACCCACCAATTTCCAGCGCTTCGGATCAGTCATGTGCGACCGCGCTTGCGCGCGTTTGCCGATGTAATCCTCTTTCTTCTTGGAAATCGCCCAATCGAGGCCAAGGTCCTGCGGGATCACCGTACCGTCGGTTTCATCGCCAATCATGATGAAGCCTTTTTCAGCCCGCATGATGTGCAACGCCTCGGTGCCGTAGGGGGTGATGTCCCACTCCTTGCCGACCTCGATCAGTTTGTCCCAAAATGCACGGCCCAGATTGGCGGGCACGGCGATTTCGTAGCTCAGTTCGCCCGAGAACGAGATACGATAAGCCCGCACGGGGAAGCCGCCCAGTTCGCCGTCTTTCCACTCCATGAACGCCAGCGCCTCTTTGCTGACATCCATGCCGCCAAGCTTTTCCAAAAGCTTACGGGCATTGGGGCCAACCACGGCAACCTGCGCGAATTGTTCAGTCGCGTTGACGGTCCAGACCTTCCAGTCCCACCATTCGGTTTGCAGCCATTCCTCCATGTGGGCATGGATACGATCCGCCCCGCCGGTAGTGGTGTGGCAGAGGAATGTGTCCTCGTCGATCCGCGCGACCACGCCATCATCCGACAAAAAGCCGTTTTCGCTGCACATCAAGCCATAACGGCATTTGCCCACTTTCAGCGTGCTCATCATGTTGGTGTAGAGCATGTCGAGGAAGCGGCCCGCGTCCGGCCCTTTGACGATGATCTTGCCAAGGGTCGACGCGTCTAGCAGGCCAAGGCTCTTGCGGGTCGCATTCACTTCGCGGTTCACCGCGTCATGCACGCTCTCACCCGAGCGCAAAAAGGCATAAGGGCGGCGCCAATGTCCGACCGGTTCCCAATGCGCGCCGTGTGCGTCGTGCCAATCGTACATCGGGGTTTTTCGGATTGGCTGGAAAATCTCGCCACGTGCTTCACCCGCGATAGCACCCATCGAGATGGGGGTATAGGGCGGACGGAAAGTGGTGGTGCCGACCTGAGGAATTTCTGCATCCAATGCTTTAGCAAGCGTTGCAAGTCCGTTGATATTGCTTATCTTTCCCTGATCTGTCGCCATGCCAAGTGTGGTGTAACGCTTTGTGTGCTCGACCGACTCAAAACCCTCTTGCGCGGCCAGTTGCACGTCAGAGACTTTGACGTCGTTCTGGTAGTCGAGCCACGCTTTCATGCGCAGTTTTTTCTGCGCGCCTTGGGGCATCATCCAGACCGGAACAAGCGGCGCTTCATCGGGCGCAACGCCACTCGGCGCTGCGCTGTCGCCCGTTTCAGCACCAACACGTCCTGCGGCGGCCTGCCCTGCATTTGCAGCGTTCTGCAGTACGTCGTTCAGGTGGAACGCGCCATCTGCGGCACCCGAGGTAATGACAAACGGCTTGCCGTCGTGACTGGTCGGGGCACGGTCGTGATCGGGGCGGAACGCGGCCTGATCGGTATCCCAAGTCAGCTTGCCACCGCAATGGGACCAGAGATGCACAACCGGGGACCAGCCGCCGGACATGGCAACGGCATCACAGAAGATTTCTTCCAGCACTTCGCCTTCGCCCGCTTGAACGCCACGACAGACGGAATGCACGCGTTTCGCGCCTTTAACCTTGACCGCCGCAGAACCAGTTTCGACCCGGATACCCAGCGCCTTGGCCTCTTCCATCAGCGCGCCACCACCCTGTGGGCGCGCGTCGAGGATTGCAGGCACCTTCAGACCCGCACGCACCAGCGCAATCGCGGTGCGATAAGCATCGTCATTGTTGGTGACAACGACAGTCCGGTCGCCCGGGCTGACGCCGTAATTCACGAGGTAGTCGCGCACGGCAGAGGCCAGCATCACGCCGGGGATGTCGTTGCCCGCAAAGGACAGTGGACGCTCAATGGCCCCTGTCGCGGTGATAATCTGTGCTGCACGAATGCGCCACAGGCGGTGGCGCGGACCAGCGACTTCGGGTGCGTGGTCGGTCAGGCGTTCGTAGCCCAGAACATATCCGTGGTCATAGACCCCTGCCCCCATGGTGCGGGTGCGGATCTGTGCATTGGGCATCGCCGCTAGCTCGGCGCGGGCCTTTTCGACCCAGGCCTCGGGCGTCATCCCGTCGATGGTGCCACCGTCAACCGGGGCACGGCCACCCAGATGGGCAGTCTGTTCCAGCAGCAGAACTTTTGCGCCAGCACGGGCAGCAGTCAGGGCGGATTGCAGACCGGCAACCCCGCCGCCGATCACCAGAACGTCCGTAAACGCGTAGAAATGTTCGTAACGGTCTTCGTCGCGCGCCTCGGCATCGGGGGCTTTGCCCAGACCAGCAGAGTGGCGGATGAACGGTTCGTAGATATGCTTCCAGAACGGGCGCGGATGGATGAACATCTTGTAATAGAAACCCGCGCTCAGGAAACGCGACAGCACGTTGTTGACGATGCCCACATCATATTCCAGCGACGGCCAGTGGTTCTGGCTGGTTGCGGTCAAGCCGTGGAATATTTCGGTTGTGGTGGCGCGCTGGTTCGGCTCAATCTGGTTGCCAGTCCCAAGATTGACGAGCGCGTTGGGCTCTTCCGAACCCGACGCCACAACGCCGCGGGGGCGGTGATATTTGAAGCTGCGCCCCATCAGCATCTGGTCGTTGGCCAGTAGCGCCGAGGCGAGCGTGTCGCCTTGGTAGCCCTTCATCAGGGTCCCGTTGAACTTGAAAGACACAGGGCGGTTGCGGTTGATTAGGCGGCCCTGGGTTTGAACGCGGGTGCTCATAAGTCAGACCTTGGCGCTGGCGGAGGCGTCGGAGCCTCCAGCGGGAGTTTTCTTTGCAAGATGAAGGGTCATGCGATGTCCCTCCAATTGAAACCGGGGCGCTTGGCGCGGATGGTGTCGAGGATGTCTTTTGGCGGCTCGGTCGTCTGGGCTTTGTAGGTGCCGAAGACTTCGAG
Source organism: Paracoccaceae bacterium (assembly GCA_024742575.1). Taxonomy (GTDB): domain Bacteria; phylum Pseudomonadota; class Alphaproteobacteria; order Rhodobacterales; family Rhodobacteraceae; genus Marivita. The sequence goes on from JANSYF010000048.1 coordinate 3,974, forward strand.
CGTGTTCGTGCAGCGCGCCGCGTGGAACCACTTGCCGCAGCCGTTCACGTGCCGCCAGCGTTCGAAATGCACCCCTTTGGGGTTTTCGCGGTGGAACAGGTAGCCGGTGAAATCGTCATCGCTGGAGTCGGGGCCAAAGCGTTTCAGATGCGCTTCGCCGCCTGCGTGCAGTTCGGTTTCTTCAGCGGCCACGCCGCAATAGGGGCAGTTGATTAGGAGCATTACTTTCCACCTAGCTTTTGAATTGTGGGAAATGGTTCGCCAAACTGTTTAACTGCCATCTCGCGATAACTGTCAGCTAGATCGAAGCCTGTTTTGATGTCATCTTCGATTGTCGTAAGAATTTCGCCCAAAAGGATGTTCAGTGACCCAAGCATGATGCTTGCCTGCCTTCCATGTTTCTCATCAAATTCAGTGGAAACCAGCCGTCCGTCAGGATCTTCGGGTATCCTGCCATGTTTCAGCGAAAAATCATCAAATTCGCGACGCAATACTGTGTATTGCTCCAGCGCAGCCACGTGCGTCATGACAGCCCGCTGAAACATGTGAATTTCAGATACTAGACCATTTGATTTTGAATGGACCAAGAACTCCAGCTCTGCGGAGTTTAATCGATCCACTTCAAAATTACCTGCCGAGGAGCCAACTACCGCCAAACCCGGCTCAATTACCGGCGCTTCTTTTTGCGCCTCGGCAAGTTGTTTGGAAATAAATCGCTCGATCGAGTACAACTGATTGGACATATTAAGAAGCTTGCCCAAGCCAATTCGAGCATTGGTGTTTCGAGTGTCGTTCAATCGCTGTTCAAAAAGCTTTGTTTCCTTTCGCGTAGCCAACCAAAACACCATGAGGGCACTAATCAATGAGATTAGGCCGCCAAGCAATGCGGCAACAATAGCGGTGACGCCTGCGAAAAACGCCTCGTCACTCAATTGGTTGAACCACTCGATCAATGCGCCACCCCCGCCGCAACGCTTTCATCAATGAACCGGCCTTCGCGGAAGCGGTTGAGGCCGAACTCGGCGGTGAGCGGTGAATAGCCCTTGGCGATCAACTCGGCCATGCCCCAGCCGGAGCCGGGGATGGCCTTGAAGCCGCCGGTGCCCCAGCCGCAGTTGATGAAGCAGCCGTCGAGCGGCGTTTTCGACAGGATGGGCGAGCGGTCGCCGGTCATGTCGACGATGCCGCCCCACCAACGGAGCATCTTGAGGCGGCTGATCATCGGGAAAGTTTCGACCAGGGCGCGAACGGTTTCTTCGACATGGTGGAAGGACCCGCGTTGGGTGTAGTTGTTGTAGCCGTCCGCACCGCCGCCGATGACCATTTCGCCCTTATCGGATTGCGACATGTAGCCGTGCACCGTGTTGGCCATCACAACCACGTCCATACAGGGTTTGATCGGCTCGGACACCAGCGCCTGAAGGGCGACGGATTCAATCGGCAGACGGAAGCCTGCCATTTCGGCCAGCACGCCGGAATGCCCGGCGACGACGATGCCGAGCTTGTCGCAGTCGATCTCGCCCTTGGTGGTGGTCACGCCTTTGACCTTGCCGCCCTCTTGGCGCACAGCCGTGACTTCGCATTGCTGGATGATGTCCATGCCCATGTCCGAGCACGCGCGGGCATAGCCCCATGCCACCGCATCGTGACGGGCGGTGCCGCCGCGTGGTTGCCAGAGCGCACCGAGGACGGGATAGCGCGGGCCTTTGAGTTCGATGATCGGGCACAGTTCCTTGACCCGGGCGGGGCTGATGAACTGGGTCTCAACGCCTTGCAGGTTGTTGGCGTGTGCGGTGCGCTGGTAGCCGCGGATCTCGTGTTCTGTCTGGGCCAGCATCATCACGCCACGCGGGCTGAACATGATGTTGTAGTTGAGGTCCTGTGAGAGGGTCTCATACAGGCTGCGGGCTTTTTCATAGATCGCAGCGGACGGATCCTGCAGGTAGTTTGAGCGGATGATCGTGGTGTTGCGCCCGGTGTTGCCACCGCCCAGCCAGCCCTTTTCGATCACCGCGACATTTGTGATGCCGAAATTTTTGCCAAGGTAATAGGCCGTGGCAAGGCCGTGGCCCCCTGCCCCAACAATCACGACGTCGTATTTCTTTTTCGGCTCGGGCTTTCGCCACGCGCGTTCCCAACCGGTGTGGTAGCGAAGGGCTTCGCGGGCAACAGCAAAGGCGGAATAGCGTTTCATAGGGCGCGACTCGAAGCTTGGGGTGATCTGGTGGATATGTGGACTGAATGGGGCAACGTGCGGATACTCACAGCGCCCTTTTACTGTGATTTTGCGACATGGCGCTTTGTCACGGGGATTTGCCCTTTTTTCAAGCGCTCTCCGACTATAGATGTCCCTGAAACAGCAAGTGGATATTGTACAAGATGACGCTTTTCTGGATCGCGATTGTTCTTTTGGCCACCGCTATGGCGGGATTGTTGGCCATCGCTTTGCTGCGCGGTCAACGCCACACCGGACCTGCCGAAGCGTTCGACCTTCAAGTCTATCGTGACCAGTTGACCGAGGTGGATCGCGATTTGGCTCGGGGCGTCATTTCAGACGAAGATGCAGAGCGGCTGCGGACCGAGATATCGCGGCGCATCCTAGCGGCGGACGCAAAGACCCTGTCGACGGGCGCTGCTGGAACGCAACCGCAGACCTTGGGTGTCACGGTGGCAGTCGTGATCACAGGATTGCTCGTTGGCGGCAGCTATTGGCTTTATGCGCAGATTGGCGCGCCGGGCTATGGTGATCTGGGCTTGGCGAACCGGATGGAGATGGCCGAACTGGCGCGCGCGAACCGGCCATCCCAGCAGGAAGCGGAGTCACAATTGCCGCCGACCGAAGAAACCGAGATTCAACCGGAATATGCTGCTCTTGTGCAACGATTGCGCGGCGCTGTGGAAGACCGCCCCGGCGATTTGCAGGGGAACCTTCTATTGGCCCGTTCAGAAGCAGCGATGGGAAATTATATTGCCGCCTATGCCGCGCAACAGCAGGTCTTGTCGATCAAGGGCGATGCGGCCACTGGCAAAGATTATGCCGATCTTGCCGACATGATGGTGTTGGCTGCTGGTGGATATGTGTCCCCCGAGGCAGAGCGTGTGCTGGAAGCGGCATTAACACGAGAACCAGACAATGGAGTTTCCCTTTATTACATGGGCTTGATGATGGCCCAGACCGGGCGCCCGGACATCGCTTTCCGGCTTTGGGACCGTTTGTTGCGGCAAAGCCCAGCGGATGCGGCGTGGTTGCCGCCAATCTTGTCCCAGATCGAGGAAATGGCCTTCCGCGCCGGAGTTTCGGACTATCAAGTACCCACTGCCGCAGGAATTCCGGGTCCCAGTGCGGATGATGTTGAGGCCGCTGGAGAGATGAGCACAGAGGACCGTCAGGAGATGATCCGCGGTATGGTCGCCCGCCTGTCAGATCGTCTAGCTACAGAAGGCGGCACGCCTGAGGAATGGGCGCGACTGATCTCTTCATTAGGTGTTTTGGGCGATGAGGCGCAGGCGATTGCAATCTGGAACAACGCGCAGGAGGTTTTTGCCGACAATCCAGCAGCGCTTGACGTTGTACGCGAAGGTGCGCGCGCTGCCGGTTTGGTGCTGTAAGGCTTTGATCTACGAAGACATCTCTGAATTCGCTGATGTGCTGCCGCCAATGCGGGCGATAGCCGGCTTGGATCTTGGCACCAAGACCATCGGCGTGGCTGTGTCCGACGGGATGCGCAGTGTGGCAACGCCTTTAGAAACGGTCAAGCGGCGGAAATTCGGGTTGGATGCTGAGGCGTTGTTGATCATTCTTGAGAAGCGCGACATTGCAGGGTTGGTTCTTGGCCTTCCTCGCAACATGGATGGCTCAGAAGGGCCGCGCTGTCAGTCGACACGGGCTTTTGCGCGAAATTTCTCTGGGCTGTGGGAGCGACCGATCACCTTTTGGGACGAACGGTTGTCGACGGTTGCGGCAGAAAGAGCACTGTTAGAGGCGGATACGACACGGAAGCGTCGCGCAGAGGTGATCGATCACGTGGCCGCAAGCTATATCCTACAAGGGGCGCTGGACCGATTGCGCCATATTCAGGCCAACTCATGAAGGAACCCGTATCAATGAAGGACGACATCTGGAGCCGCAACGAGATCGAAAGTCCGTGCGTGAAGATCTGCGTTGTGCATCCAGAAAGCCGCCTTTGCACCGGTTGCCTGAGAACCATCGACGAAATCGGCGCGTGGTCCAAGATGGCCCCAGAAGCACGCCGGGCAGTCATGGACGAGCTGCCGTCGCGTGCTGGGCAGTTGACCAAGCGCCGTGGCGGGCGTGCTGCACGGTTATTGCGGTAAGTCGCGTTTTTAGAATTTGACCAAATGGTAAAAAACCGGAGCCTTGGCCCCGGTTTTTTTGTGTTCAGTCACTGCCTCAGACTTAGTCGAGGCCAAGAACGCAGATACAGAATTCTTTCGCCTTCCGATGCGCCTTTTTGCTGACCTTCATATTATACTGAATCTGATAGGTCTGGTTCGGGTTCGCAAGACAGCATGCCGTCACTTCGACGTCCTTTGGTGCCGAGGCGCAGAAGTTACGTCCGAGGTAATACATGTCCGCAGGGACATCCGCAGTGAACATCGCCCGTCTGTGACCGTTCGCATCCGTCACGCATTTTACCTTTGGACATGACGCAGCCACCGGCTTTGGTTTTGACTTGGGTACGACCCGTGTCTCGCGCGGCTCATCAGGCTTCTCCGGAGTCACCGGCGGTGGCGGATCAGGAGTTACCGGCGGTGGTGGGTCCGGAGTTACAGGTGGTGGCGGATCGGGAGTCACCGGTGGCGGTGGGTCCGGAGTCACCGGCGGCGGTGGGTCAAACGTCGGCGTTTCAACGGTTGGTGGCTCAGACGGAGGGTCGCAGTCTTCGCCAACGTCACACGCCAAAACCGGCGAACCCATCAAGGCTAAAATCGTTACTAGGGCAAGTCTCATGTCTTTTCCCTTTAGTTTCCGCTCACTATGCGGTTTTGGTTATCATGCTCCCGCGTCGAAGCGAAATCACGTTTTGTTTGCGACGTGGAGCGAACTAATTCAATCAGGCCGCGGCCTGCGCTATGTCGATGCTTTCCACTACGAGAACCTGATCAAGTGAGACAGACCCCGCCCCAGAAGACACAACGACCACGGTTTGGCCATTGAATCTTATGATACTGTCGCCACTAAGTTCATCGGTTTCTATCGTGATCGATCCAGTGGCGGATGCGCCCTCGGGCACAGAAACAATCACCACTTCATCTGCTTCAAGATCAATGATTTCTGGTGCGTTGTCTGGGTCTACCCAAGTGCCAGTGAAAAAGACGTCGTTTCCTGCTTCGCCGAAGGCAACATCACCGCTCCCCAACTGGATGTCATCAGAGCCTTGACCACCAAGTAGCAGGTCCGGATCATCCAGATCACGAGCATTGATGACGTCGTCGTTGTTACCATCCCAAACGCCAAAGAGCTGGTCATTACCCGGCCCGCCATCCAGCGTATCGGCACCAGAGCCACCAAACAGAAAATCGTCCCCGTCGCCATCCACGAGGCTGTCATTGCCGTCGGTGCCGAACAAAGTGTCGCCGCCGGAACCACCGAACAAGGTATCATCACCGTCGCCGCCGACCAGTTCGTCGTCGTCTTCCTGACCGTCCAACAGATCATCACCGGAGTCCCCAAACAGGGAATCGTTGCCGATACCACCAGCGAGAATGTCATTTCCGGTGCCACCAGCAACCAAGTCATCGCCGGAATTCCCGTCGACCGAGTCATTGCCTTCACTGCCGAAGACCTGGTCGTTGCCGCCACCGCCGAACACACTGTCGTCGCCGATCTGGCCGTCAAGGATATTGTCGCCAGAGTTACCGGTGATCTCGTCGTCGCCACCAGCCCCGACAACTGTTTCACTCCCCTCGGACGCGGTTATGCTTTCGCCGCTCTCTGTTCCAAAGGTCACACCTTCTGACGTGACCAATCCGTCAGAAACGATTTCAGCAACATCCGTTTCCGTTCCGGCAGCATCGGTTCCGTCGCTTTCGACCGGGCTATCTGTCTCATCATCTTCATCGCTCGCATCGACCACGAAACCCGCGGATAACCCCAAAAGGGTGAGCGCCAAAAGTGCTGCGTATTCCATTGAACGTTAATCCCAAGATTACCGATTGGCGTACAACTTACGCCTAGGGCATGATCGCCCCATAATAAAATCGACAATTTTAGAGATATTGTTAGCAAGTCGGAGACAGTTTCGTCGCAACACGCCCGATTGTCGCAACCTGCTCGGCGGAATGTGGCGTTGCCTTATTTTTGCCTTAGCCAAACTGATCCTGATTCACGTGATTCAGGGCGCAGATACGCGACCATCCGTCCGTCATGTGACGCAGTGGTTCCCACTTGCCATGGTGCAACACCATGCAGTGTAAATGGGTTGAGAAGAACCGCTTCTCCCGGACGTGTAAAGAGAGATCGCCGCTTACATTCGGCAAAAACCCGTTTGCGGGCAGCTTGATAAACCTCCGTCAGATCAACATCCGGCCAGCCGGTTTCCGGCACGTTCTCTAACGCGGCGATCATCGTTTCCTGTAAAATCCGATGGCTTCCAGACCACACGATGAGGGGGCTGGCCCCAGCAGTGGTTTCGGTCAGCGGCAACCCAAGGATCCAGTCGTGACGCTCGCGTAGGAAACGACGCTTGGGCGTCCCGTCTGCAATCAACCCGTCCATGTGTGCAGCATCTCTGTCGCGGCGATAGCGGAAAGCCGCTTCGCTTTCGCCATGCCGCGGGCGCGGATAGCCGGGATAGGTGATCGATAACTGCGCCGGATGCAAATCATGCCTTGCGCCGATCCTTTTAGCGGCAGGCCCGGCCAGTGGAACGCCGCCGATCCGCCCCTGCTGATCTGTCGGCAAGGCATCGACGCCAACGAACCATGTCCCTTCACATTGCAGCCATTTCGACACCATTTCGGGATCTTGGGCAACCTTTCGCGCAACCAAAAGCGCCGCCTGAGCCCAGCGGTAGGTTTCGGCATGCCATGCGAACCTGATATACCCGCACTCTGGCCAGTCACGGATCATCAGTCCGCCATCACTGCACTTTGCATTCGGTCCAATGCCTCGTCCAAAAGCGCAACGCCTGCTCCCGGACGGTTTGCGTTTTCCGACAAAACACGCCGCCACGCGCGTGCACCAGGTTGCCCGGCAAACAATCCCAGCATGTGACGGGTGATCTGATGCAGCTTGCCTCCGGCTTCTAGGTGCGCGGTGATATAGGGCCGCATCGCATCAACGACGTCTTCACGCGTCACACAAGCAGACGACTCTTGGAAAAACTGCTCGTCCACGCCAGACAGGATATCCCAGGGCCGATGGTAAGCCGCCCGTCCGATCATCACCCCGTTGAGCGACTGCCCGATCAGCGCCTCGGCTTCATCAAGGCTTTCAACCCCGCCATTTATCGACATTGGTAAATCTGGAAAAGCGGCGGCCATGCGCTGCACCAGTTCATAGTCGAGCGGGGGAATGTCCCGATTTTCCTTGGGTGACAACCCCTGCAACCACGCCTTGCGCGCGTGAACGATCAGGTAATCGCAACCCGCGTCAATCATCCGCGAGATGAAGTCTGGCAGCACGGCTTCTGGGTCCTGATCGTCCACGCCGATCCGGCACTTCACCGTGACAGGCACGTCAACCGCCGCCTTCATCGCCGAGACACAATCTGCCACAAGGCCGGGTGTCTTCATCAATACCGCCCCAAACGTCCCCGATTGTACCCGGTCCGACGGACAGCCCACATTAAGGTTGATTTCATCATATCCCGCGTCCGCTCCCAACTGGGCCGCCTTGGACAATTCAACCGGATCTGATCCGCCAAGCTGCAATGCAACCGGATGTTCCTCTTGGGAATACCCCAAAAGATGCAACGCCCCACCGCGCACCAAGGCCGGCGCAGTTACCATCTCCGTATAGAGCAACGCGTGCCGACTGATCTGACGATGAAAGAACCGACAATGCCGGTCAGTCCAATCCATCATCGGGGCACAAGATAATCTCGCTGCCGCAGTGGTTGCGTTGTCGGGCATTCAGCATTCTCCGATGGTCCGCGATCCGCTTTTCGGGACCATGTTGCACACATACTGCACACGAATTGGGGCAGTCTAGCCCCCCTAGAGCAAAGACAGGAGAACGGCGGTGAATGGGTGGGTTTGTGATTTTGAGCCCCTGCTCTTACGCAAAGCAAAAAAGGAAACGCGACTTTCAAAAATCCAGAAAACACACCAGCTTCGGGCGACTCGTTACTGCACACCAATGATCAGCACTTCACCTATTACCGATTTGGCTGCGTTTCCCTATCAACCGGTCGACATGCTTCTGATATTTGTTTTCCTTTTCCGGTCCTTTGCAGCCTGAGCGACGAATGGACGCGAAAAGCCTATACTTCCGGCTTACCGGGTCGCAGTGAATGATCGCTCTTGTGCTTCGGGATTCTTGCTGCCTCCGCAGACGCCCCATTGCGGCCATTCTTGATGTGGTCAAACGCTGCAGCGCGACCTTACCAGATCGGACTGTCGCCGCACTGCCGGAATGCTGAAGCACTCAATTTCAAAGATCGCGGATCTTAGCGGTTGTTCAGGCCCTTTTACGAACAGCAATACAACGTTCGCAACTTTGAACGCCACGAAACTCGCCACCGCAGACGACTGCATCTGATTAAGAGCATTGCAGCGAACACACATAGACAATCAAGGTGCGTACTACGACCCTCAAATAGTGATGAGCCATGCGCGGGTAAGCCTCATCGGCCTACGGCCAATCGAACGGACGTGCCGGATCAGAAACTCCCAGTTCAGCCCCACGAAGGAATGATGCCCGGTATCCACCAGGTGGTAAGTCGGTGTGGTGGGAAAAGAACCGGTTGAACTGAGCGGGTGATAAAAAACCCAAACTCCCGGCAATTTCGTTCACAGAACGGCCAGACGTTTCCAGCAACAATCGTGCCTCCAGCATCACCCTACGGTCGATGATGTCTTTCGGACCGAGCCCCCGCACCCGCCTGCAAATGTCCCCTAGCCGGTCGCGGGTGACACCCAGCGTTTCCGCATACAGCGACACTGACCATCGGTCCCGGAAATGCCGTTCGACCAGCGTGCTGAACCGGGTAAAGGTTCGGTGCGATGGGCTGGCCCCCTGTGGGCCCTCGGAATAGGACGGCGAGGATCGCAGCAGCTCGATCAGGATGACCCGCAAATAGGCCTCGACCACAACATGGGCGGCGACGGCATCTTCATCCAATTCGCGGCGGATGCCGGCAAAGGCGGTACGCAGGGCGCTTCGGCGCTCGGACGTTAAGGTCAACGGCACCGTCAGTTTGTGATCGGCGACGTCCCGCAAGTCGCGAGCTTCGGGTAAGTGCCCGATGGTATTGCCCAATGCACTGGCACTAAGCAGGACATAGGTGCCCACTGCCCCCGCATCGAAGCGCAATCTGGAGGTGTCGTCCCAAGGCCGCCAAGCCAGCACAGGAGCATCAATCCGATCATCTTCCCCCGCCAACACGGCACCACCCTCTTCCAGCAGAACAGCACACCATGACGGGCCGCGCAGGCTTTCTGCCAGACCGACAATGCGGCTGCGCAAGTCACCGGTCAAAGCCCCCGCGCGCACAGTGGCGGAGTCGTGAAAACGCAGGTCTGGCATCAAGAATCCCACAAAATGATAGTTTATTGCCGCAGAGTATCATTTACTCTGGGTAACTCCGAACGATTTTATAAAGCAGCCGTGGGGAGACGGCCGCGTTCAGTGAGCCTGGGGAGGAGCATCTGTACGAAACTCGCTTGATAATTGCCGGGCGACGCGTCGCGCCAGATCCGGTGGTTGCGTTCGAACGACGTGACCCCGTGTCGGACGCCGTGGTGACTCGCGCCGCCGCCGGACGGGCGGCAGAGGCACGCGCCGCCGCCGTTGCCGCCGCCAGTGCGTTTGCCGATTGGGCGGCGACCCCAGTGCGCGAACGGATCGGCCTTTTGCAGACTGCGGCAGACGCGCTTGAGGCGCATGCAGACGAGGTGGTCGAGATTGCCTGCGCCGAGGTGGGATCGTCCCCGGACTGGGTTCGGTTCAATGTCGGTTTGGCCGCTGCAATGCTGCGGCAAACGTCCGATCTGGCAGATCTTCTGGACAGCACGGAAAGCCCTGTGGACGGCCACATCCTGCGCCGCAGACCGGCGGGCGTTGTGCTTGGTATTGCCCCGTGGAATGCGGCTATCACATTGGCCACCCGTGCCGTGGCCGCACCTTTGGCCTGCGGCAACACCGTGGTTCTGAAAGGCTCAGAGCTGTGCCCCAAGACCCATGAATGGGTGGCGGACACGATCTGCAACGCCGGATTGCCGGATGGCGTGCTAAACTACATCACCAACGCGCCCGACCATGCTGAAGAGGTGGTCGAGGCGCTGATCGCCCACCCTTCGGTGCGGCGTGTGAATTTCACGGGGTCCACCCGCGTCGGGCGCGAAATCGCGATGAGTGCGGCCAAACACCTCAAGCCGTGTTTGTTAGAACTGTCCGGCAAGGGCACGGCGGTGGTTCTGGCGGATGCAGACATCGACCTTGCGGCCTGCGCCATCGCCCATGGCAGTTTCTTCAACCAAGGCCAGATCTGCATGTCGACCGAACGGGTGATCGCAGACACGTCGGTTGCTGACGCTCTGGTCGCACGTTTGGCGCATGAGGCCGAGGCGCTGCGCTTTGAACCCGGTCAGGCCAGCCCCTTGGGTGCGCTGATCAGCCCGGCGGCGGCGGTGCGGGTGCGTGCGATGATCGACGACGCGGTGTCCAAGGGTGCCGTTCTGGTCACCGGCGGGGAATTGTCGGGCGGCGGGTTGCAACCAGCCGTGCTGGATCGCGTTGCCCCCGGCATGATGCTGTATGACGAAGAGGCGTTTGGCCCGGTGACTGGCGTCATCCGCGTCGGTGATGCGGAAGAGGCGCTGGCCATTGCCAATGATACGAATTTCGGCCTCGTTGCATCGGTCTTCAGCCGTGACATGGCGGCGGCGCAGGACATGCTCTGCCAGATCGAAACCGGGATCGGCCATGTCAACGGATCGACCGTCTATGACGACCCGCGTTTGCCCTTCGGCGGCGTCAAGGCGTCGGGCTATGGCCGCTTTGGCGGGCGCGATGCGGTGACTGAATTCACCGAATGCCAATGGATCGCCATTCACGACGAGCCCTCGTCCGAGGGCAAGACCAACAATCAAAATCAATAAGGGAGGACGACACATGAAACGCAGAAACCTTTTCGGATTGGCCGCGGCCCTGACCGTTGCCACCGCATTAAGTGGCCCGCTGGCTGCGCAAGAGACGCTCAAGATCGGCGCAGTAGGCCCGAAAACCGGCCCGCTCGCTGGCGGTGGCGCAGTCACATTCTGGCCAAACGTGCAACTTTGGGCCAATGACGTGAACGAAGCCGGTGGTATCGACGTGGGTGGCACCAAGATGATGGTCGAAATCATCGAATATGATGACCAAACCAACCCCGGCGAGACCATCAAGGCGGTTCAGCGTCTGGCCACTCAAGACGAGGCGGATTTCATCCTCGCACCCTACGGCACTGGCCTGAACATCGCGTCCGCGCCGATCTTTGAACGCTACGGCTATCCGATGGTCACGCACACAGCGATTTCCGACCAAATCGCGGACCTGTCCGGCAAGTTCCCGAACATGTACTTCCTGCTGGGCGGCGCGACCGGCCTTGCGGGCGGCGTGGTCGACGTGTTGACCCAGATGCGCGACGCGGGAGAGATCGGCAACTCGGTCGCGATGGTCAACGTGGCAGATGCGTTCGGCATCGAACTGGCCGAAGCAGCGCGTCCGCAGTTCGAGGCCGCCGGGTTCGAGATTGTCTACGACTCCTCCTACCCGCTGGGCACACAGGATCTGTCTCCGGTCATCAACGGTGCGCGGGACTCCAACCCCGATGCGTTTGTTGCCTGGTCCTACCCGCCTGATACGTTCGGCCTGACCGAACAGGCGCAGATCGCGGGTCTCGCGCCCAAGGCGTTCTACACAGCCGTGGCCACCGCGTTCCCGTCTTATGGCGCACGCTTTGGAGCGGCGGCTGAGGGCGTCCTCGGTGCAGGTGGCGTGTTCGCCGATGGCGACGCGTTCAAGGATTACGCTGCTCGCCACGAGGCTGTGACAGGTGCCAAGCCTGACTTCTGGGCCTCGGCCCCGGCTTATGCGTCGTTCCAGATCTTGCAGCAGGCCATCGAAGGCGCTGGCACCACGGACAAGGCGGCTGTGGCGGAATTCATCGCCAAAAACGACTTCGACACGATCATCGGCCCGATCACATGGGACGAGAACAACTCGAACGCCAAGTATTGGACCGTGGGTCAGTGGCAGGGCGGCGTGTTCAAAGGCGTGGCCTCGACCGGACGAGACGGTGCTGTGGCGGCAATGCCCAAGACTGGCTGGGAATAATCCCGCGTTGGCCCCGGCACATCCGGGGCCATCCACACCAAACCCGGAGACCACATGGATATTCTGATCACAGGGCTTTTGCTGGGCGGAACCTACGCGCTGATCGCGATGGGGCTGAACCTGCAATATGGCATGGCAAGGATCATGAACCTCGCCAATGGGGAATTCCTTGTGGCAGGCGGCTTTGCGGCCTTTTGGTTCTACACGGCGGGACAGGTTAGCCCGCTTTTGACGACCTTTATCGTGGCACCACTGGCGTTTGGGCTGAACTGGCTGATCTATGTCGTGATGCTGCGCCCTCTGGTCAGACGCGCCAAGTCGCATGGCCAGCTTGAGGTGGACGCGATCCTGACCACGTTTGGTCTGGCCTTTGTATCGGTCGGCATCATGCTGGCGCTCTTCGGCGGCGACTACTTTTCCTATTCCTACCTTGCCCGCCCCATCACCCTGATCGGCGACACCTATGGGCTGAACCGCGTGACGGCAGCGGTGGCGGCGGTGATCATCTGCGGCGGGCTTTGGCTTTGGCTGAACCGCACCCGCGCAGGCATGTCGATCCGGGCGATTGCGGTTGATCCGAAAAGCGCGCGTCTGGTGGGTATCGACGTGCCTAAACTGTCCGCGCTGGCCTTTGCGCTTGGCGGTGCGGTGACCGCTGTGGGTGGTGCTTTGATCTCCACCTTCCTGACGCTCGATGCGTCGACCGGCGTGATGTTCACACTCAAGGCGCTGGTAATCGTGATCATGGGCGGTGTCGGTGACGTGCGCGGGACCATCGTGGCGGCGCTTTTGCTGGGTATCCTGGAGACCTTCGTGGCCACGTTGATCGACCCCGGTCTGACACTGGCTGCAGCCTATCTGCTCTTTGTCCTCATCCTGCTCTTCCGTCCGCAGGGCCTGTTCGGGAGGCGGACGACATGAGCATGACCAAAAGCGACTGGCAATCCATCACGCTTTCGGCGGTTTTGCTCGCGGTCGCCGCCTGCCTGCCGCTGACCGGCGACGCCTATATGCTGTCCATCGGCATCACCATCGCGATGTATGCCGTGCTGGCGACAAGCTGGGCGCTTTTCTCTGGCCCGACGCATTACATCTCGCTGGCCACTGCGGCGTTCTTTGGCCTTGGCACTTATACCACCGCCATCGGGATCGAAAACGGGCTGAACTACTGGGTGACGTTGCCCATTGCCGCAATTCTGGGCGCGGTTCTGGCGGCCTTGGTAGGCCTCGCAACGCTGCGCCTGTCCGGCGTCTATTTCGTAATCTTCACGCTGGGACTGGCCGAGCTGGTGCGGCAGGTGGTGACATGGGGGCAGAACGTATCGGGCCAAAAGGGTCTCTACGTTCTGACCGACATCACCGAAGTGCACATCTACTGGCAACTGCTTGTGCTGGCGGCAATCGTCTATCTGACCGGCTGGGCCATCGGACGGTCTCGCCTTGGCTTTGCGCTGCGTATCATTGGTGACGATGAAGAAGTGGCGCGCCATTCTGGGATCAACACGTCGCGGGCGAAGATCCTGTTGTTCATGGTCTCCGGAGCCACCGCAGCCGTGGTCGGGTCGATGCTTGCCCCGCGTTATATCTACATCGAACCAGCCTTGGCCTTTACGCCGATGCTGTCCTTCCTCGTGGTGATCATGGCACTCTTGGGCGGCACGGGTCGGTTGTGGGGGCCGCTGGTCGGCGTGATCCCCTTCACCCTGCTGTGGGAGGCGATCTCAGCCAGTTTCCCGAACCAGACGACGCTGCTGTTGGGTCTTAGTTTCCTCGTCATCGTCTACCTGCTGCCGCGCGGGTTTGTCGGCCTGATCGAAAGCGGCAAACGCAAGATGCGGGAACGGGAGGCGTTTGCATGACCACCGGCCCCACTGTTCTGTCCTTGCGCGGGGCCACCAAACGGTTCGGCGGGCTTGTCGCCGTGAATGACATGGATTTCGACGTGACCGAGCACGAGGTGCTGGGTCTGATCGGCCCAAACGGGTCGGGGAAATCCACGACGCTGAACCTCATCTCCGGCGCGTTGAAGCCGACCGAGGGCACGATTTCCCTGCGCGGCACACCGATTTCGCACCTCTCGGCCGCTGACATCTCCCGTCGTGGCATTGCCCGAACCTTCCAACTGGTGCGCCTGCTGCCGTCGATGACGGTTCTGGAAAACGTACGTGCGGGTGCCGTGTTCGGTCATCGCCGCCGTTGGGGGGCCGAGGCGGATGCCCATGCGATGCGGATGCTGGCGCTTGTGGGGCTGGACCGCCGGGCAAACGCCCATGTCGGAGAGTTAACCTATATCGACACCAAACGGGTCGAACTGGCCCGCGTGCTGGCCTCGGAACCCAAGGTGCTGCTGCTGGACGAATGGCTGGCAGGGCTGAACCCGACCGAGCTTGAAGAAGGCATCACCCTCATCAAGCGTCTGCGCGACGAGGGGCGCACGATCATTCTGGTGGAACACGTCATGGACGCGATCCGGTCGCTGTGTGATCGCTGTGTGGTCATGTCTACCGGGCTCAAGATCGCCGAGGGCACGCCGGAACAAGTGCTGTCCGATCCCGAAGTGATCCGCGCCTATCTGGGGGATGACGATGCTTGACGTCCGCAATCTGTCCGTCAGCTATGGCAAGCACCGCGCTTTGGACGGTGCATCGCTGCGTGTCGGCAAGGGGGAAATCGTCGTCATCCTTGGTGCGAATGGTGCCGGGAAATCGACGCTGCTCAAGGCGGTCTGCGGGATTTGCGAGGGGCATGTCACGGGGGATGTGAACCTCGAAAGCGCGCAATTGGTCGGGGAGAAACCGCACAAGATCGTCGAAGCTGGGATCGCACTGGTACCAGAAGGTCGTGGCGTGTTCGGCGATCTGACGGTCGAAGAAAACCTGACGCTTGGCGCTTACGCCGAACGGGCGCGGGATGACGAGGCGGGCAATTTGCAACGGGTGCTGTCGCTGTTTCCCAAGCTGGGTGAACGCCGCAAACAAACCGTACGCACCATGTCGGGCGGTGAACAGCAGATGGTCGCCATCGGCCGCGCGATGATGTCGAACCCGTCGATCCTCGCATTGGATGAGCCATCGCTTGGGCTGTCGCCGCTGCTTTGCAAAGACCTGTTCGAAAGCCTGCGCGTGGTGAAACAGGCTGGCTTGGGAATTCTTTTGGTCGAACAGAACGCCAAGCAAAGCCTGCGCATCGCAGATCGCGGGTATCTATTGGAGAACGGAACCATCGTGCACGAGGATGATGCAGAGCGGCTGGCGAATGATCCGGCGGTGCAGAAGGCCTATCTGGGTGGCAGCGGTGCCGCGACCGGGGCCAAGCGCCCTGCCCCAACCACCATGCCGAAACCAGTCAGCCCGCGTCCTGCGGCGGGACCAAAGCCCAGCGACATCGCGGCAGCGGCGATGAAATCGGTCAGCGCTCCGACGCGATCTGCTTCGGCGGACAAACCCGCTGTACCTGCACCCAAACCAGCACCCGTAATGAACGGCGCGCCCCCTGCCCCAAAGCCGAATGCGCCGAACATCGCGGATCTTGTGGCCAAGGCCAGCGCCAGTGCATCGCGCCGCAACGGGCCCGCACCGACACCGCGTGCGCCCGTACCACCGCCTGCAGCAGCCCAACCCACACGACCAGCGCAGCCCTCCATCCCCGACTTTGCCTCATCCTCCGACCGGCTCCGCGCCATGATCGAAGACATCGAAGCGGCGGCCCGCCGCGCTGAAACCTACAAGCCAAGGAGATAACGCCATGCTCGACTCGACCTCCTCTGCGCCCACCATCCGAGGCCTCTTTATCGGAGGCAGCTGGGTGCCTGCCGCCCGCACCTTTGATGACCTGAACCCGTCGGACAATTCGCTCTTCGCCCGCATCCCCGATGGCAGCGCAACCGACATGGACCGCGCCATCTCAGCAGCGCAGGCCGCGTTCCCCGAATGGTCCGCGCGCAGCTTTCAGGAACGCGCGAAGATGCTTCTGCGCATTGCGGACGTCTGGGAAAGCCGCAAAGATGATTTCATCCACGCCGTGATGCACGAAGGCGGCGGCTGGTATGGCAAAGGCGTGTTCGAAGCCGGGTTCGTTGCCGAGATTTTCCGCACCTCTGCATCGCTTTGTTACCAACCCACAGGCGAAGTGTTGCCCTCGGCAGATGGCAAAGTGTCGATGGCGACCCGCTGGCCCTTGGGCGTGGTCGGCGTGATTTCGCCTTGGAACATGCCCGGCATCCTGACCTCGCGCGGCTATGCGGCCGCATTGGCGGCGGGCAATTGCGTTGTGTTGAAACCGTCCGAGGACACACCCTATTCCGGTGGTCTGTTCCATGCTGAGGTGCTTGAGGAAGCGGGTGTTCCCCCCGGTGTATTCAACGTCATCACCTGTTCGCGCGACAGCGTGGGCGAAGTGGGCGACGCCCTGATCGAAGACAACCGTGTGAAGGCCATCTCGTTTACCGGGTCTACAGCCGTGGGTCGCCACATCGCAGCCAAATGCGGTGCGCATCTCAAGAAATGCTGCGTCGAACTGGGCGGCAAGGATTCGATGATCGTGCTGGAAGACGCCGATCTGGAAAAAGCCGCCGAAGCCGCCAATTTCGGCAGCTTCATGCACCAGGGTCAGGTCTGTATGTCGACGGAAAAGCTGCTGATCCACGACAGCGTCTACGAGCCGTTCATGCAGAAATTCCTTGCCCGCGCGGGGAAGCTCAAGACCGGTCATGTGAATGACAAAACCAACGTGATCGGACCACTGGTGAACACGCGTCAGGCGCATCGTGTCAAAGCCCTGATCGATGACGCGGTGGCCAAGGGTGCACATTTGGCACTGGGTGGCAACGCGTGGGAGAACTTTGTCGAACCCACAGTTTTGACCCATGTGGACCGCTCCATGGACATCTGGCACGATGAAACCTTCGGCCCTGTCGTCATCGTCGCCCCGTTCCGCACCGAGGACGAGGCGATCGAGATGAACAACGACACCGAATACGGACTGACCGCCGCTGTCTGGACCGCCAATGAAGGCCGCGCGCTGCGCATGGCCGGGCGGCTTGAGACCGGGATGGTCCATGTCAACGATCAGAACATCAACGACGAACCGCAAGTGCCGTTCGGCGGCGTCAAAGCCTCGGGTGTGGGCCGCTATGGCGGGCGCTGGTCGCTGGATGCCTTTACAGAACTACGGTGGATCACGCTAGAACGCGGCGGTCGCCATTACCCGCCGGTCTTTTGATCAGCATTTAGGGAGGATTACACATGACAGCCCTTGGATGGATCATCCTGCTTCTGGTCATTGCCGCCATCGTGGTCGTGCTGGCCGCGTGGTTCTATGAACGCGCCACCAACGAAATCAGCCTTGTGCGCACCGGGGTCGGTGGTCGGAAGGTTGTGATCGACGGGGGCACACTGGCCATTCCGTTCTTTCACGAGATCAGCCGCGTCAACATGCAGACGATCCGCATGGAGGTGATCCGCGCGGGCGACAGTGCATTGATCACCAAGGACCGGATGCGCATCGACGTGGGTGCCGAGTTCTATGCCTCGGTTCTGCCGGAAGAGGCTGCCATTGTGCGTGCAGCACAGACGCTGGGCAAACGCACCTTCCAGCCAGATCAGCTCAAGTCGTTGATTGACGGGATGATGGTCGACGCCTTGCGGTCGGTGGCAGCCCAAATGACGATGGACGAACTGCACGAAAACCGATCGGAATTCGTGCGCGAAGTGCATGAAGCACTGGCCGACACGCTGGTGAAATACGGGCTACAACTTGACAGCGTGTCGCTGACTGCGCTGGATCAAACGCCGTTTTCTTCGCTGGACGAAAACAACGCCTTCAACGCCGTGGGCATGCGCAAGCTGGCCGAGGTGATCGCCAAGTCCAAAAAGGAACGCGCCGAGATCGAAGGTGAAACCGCCGTCGCCGTACGCCGCGCCGAGGTGGAAGCGAGCCAGCGCAGGCTGGAGATCGAACTGGAGGAACGCCGAGCCGAGATCGCGCAGACGCAGGAAATCGAAACCCTGCTGGCCGCGCAATTGACCGAGGTCGCGCGCCGCAAGGCAGAAGCCGAACGCGAAGCGGCGCAAGCCCGTATCCGCATGGAGCAGGAAATTCAGGCCACCTCGATCCAGCGCGAATTACAGGTCCGCGAAGCCGAGATCGCCCAATTGCGGGCGCTGGAAATCGCAGAGCAGGAAAAGGTCATCCAAACCGCTGCGAAAAGCGAAGAGGAATCCAAAGCGCGCGCCGAAGCAACGATGGCCCGTGCGCAATTGGTGAAGGCCGAGGAGGAAATCCAGACCCTGCGCGAAATGGCCGAGGCCGAACGGCGCAAATCGCTGGCCCTGATTGCCGCGCAACAAGATGCAGAAGCCAATGCCGAACGCGCCCGCATCACGTCTGTCGCCGATCAAGAGGTCGCCAAGGCCAAGGGCGTGATCCGCCGCGAAGAAGCGGCGTCCATGAAGGTCTACAAGACCGCCGAAGCCGAAGCCGAAGCCGAACGCATCAAGGCCGAGAACACCCGCTCGAAAGAGCTGATGTCGATGGAGCTGGAAAAGGCGCGGCTGGACGCGATGCCAAAGATCCTTGCCGAAATGGTCAAACCCGCCGAGAAGATCCGGGGAATCAACATCAACCATGTCACTGGGCTTGGCAAAGCCGATGGCAGCGGCAGTACGTCTCCGGTCAGCCAAACCATCGCCTCGATCCTCGACATGGCGGTGGCCTTGCCTGCGATGAAAAAGATCGGTGACCAGATCGGCGTCAATCTGGACGGGGTTCTGCCTGAGGACGGGAAAAAGACCTGAAGCGTCTTGAAGTGTTCAGTCTGAGCATCTGATGAATCGGGCTATTGATGAAGCGATCTGGCTCTGAAGTCCAACTTCTGCAGGCGTCTTCGCAGGGCGTAAGACCGCTGGCGTTGAGCTTACGCACGAAGTTGCGTGCGTCCACGAAGTCGGCCAGGTGGATGCGCAACTGATTGTGGCGGTCACAGTTGTATCGTCGCACTGTCGCGTTTTTGATCGTGCGATTCGTCCGCTCGACCCAGCCATTGTTCCACGAGTGGGTTGGCGTGGTCAGTGGATGCTCGATGCCTTTAGCATCACAGATCATGTGGAAGCGCAGTGGCCGGGAATAAGGGACCGATCTAAGTTTTCATAATGGAGGGTTTGTGGATCATCGCAGCCATTATGGAGCGACGATGAACAAGAAATCAGAAACATCGAATGGTACCAATAACAAGCTGTTCAACGGCATCCGCCGCACGACGCGTAAACAGCACTCGGCCAGAAAGGCCCGTCTCTTTCGAACGAAAGGTGACCAAAACGAGCACCTGGGGCGGCACAAAAACGTGACAAATCAACTGACTGCTCGCTTTATCTGCACTGACGGGGATGATCCAAAACGATCCTTATAATGCCTTGAAAAATTGCCGCTGGAGCTGAAGCCGCAAGCGACTGCAATTTCAACAACGGTCATATTGGTTTCAACTGCCAAGGACCGTGCCCGGTCCAGCCGGATGTTGCGGTAAGCAATCATGGGGGATTCCCCTAGATACTGCTTGAAATGTCGTTCGATCTGGCGACGAGACAGCCCCGTCAATTCACTCAGTTCGTCAAAGGAGACAGGCTCTTCGATATTATCATACATGGCCTGTACGACCTGCACCAACTTAGCGTTCCGCGTACTCAAAGCGCGCGCAAGCGAAGATCGCTGTGATGCGCACGATTCCAACTCACCGTTGCTAAGGCACATGTCAGAAACAACCACCGCAAAATCACGGCCAAAGTCATCTTGAATTATCGATAGCATCATCTCAGTTGCCGCTGCACCGCCGCCGCAAGTCCACAAATCGCCGTCAATTTCGAAGCGTTTGGGCGAAGGTGAGAGTTCTGGAAAGCTTTCGATAAACCCCGGCTGGTTTTCCCAATGCAAGGTAAACCTCATACCAACGGCCCTATGAATTGACCGCTTTGGCATATTCTCGGTCACTGATAGAACGGACGCGTTCCTGATCGTTTGCGAAGAAGTTCCACGCGTCACAGCATCGCGCAACGATGTCGTCGTAGGTATCGAACACGGA
>JANSYF010000124.1 GCA_024742575.1 Paracoccaceae bacterium
GATGCCGCCGGCTCTCAAAGGATTGGGAAAAATCCATCGCCAGCGCAGAGGCGTGGATCACCATCGCCCACATTCGACGTGTCACACGCCATCTCGCAAGGGATTAATAATGCTCAGATAGTTTCGAATCGGACTCTGAGAATGTGCCAACGGGCAACCCGCCATAGACCGAGTCCAGATCAAAGCGCGGTGTGCGGGCGTTCTTGAGTTGTCGTTCAATTTCTTGGCCCGTGGCCTTGGGCGTCGGATCATCGATGCCGGTCAGGTCGCTTTCGCGGTCGGTGCGGGCGGTCATTTCGTGGTCTAGGAATTGACCCCAATAGGTAAGAACGGGGGCCATCGCGCCATCAGGCGTGGCATCCACCGTATCGACGTCGGGCACCATAAGGTCACCCAGTTGGTCGAGATCCGCATCCGGCACATCGGGCAGGTATTGGCTGGCGTCGCCACCGGGGGGCAGCAGGAAGCCGAAATCGGCGGCTTCATCCACAGCGATGTCACCGTCGGCGGGGCGCAGAGCCTCAAGAAGTTGGGGTTTTTCGGTGGGTGCGCGTTTCGCCTGCGCCCCACCGTGTGATTGCATTTGGAACGTCATCGTCTTTACTCCGAAGGATCGTGCGCGGCAGGGGCAGCAGCCGCTCGACACAATCAAAAGGGTAAAGAGATGGTTGACGTGGGGTGAGTGAGGACGCTGTGAACGCGTTTTTCACACCCCGATGAACGGCTGCTCCTCTGGCTGTTTTGGGGCGGTGCCGCAGACGAGCGGCACTCTGTAAGGTCCTGTTCTGGCGAGGCTTCGTGCGTCAGGTGTCATGCCGGGATACAGCTCTGTGAAGCCCCGCCGTGCGGGTTGGCCCGAAACGAAGTTCAGGGCGATCAACCGCGTTGCAGTCGCCGCCGCAGCACTGGTGCCGATGATCCGCGCGCCGGACCCGGACAGCACCCCGATAGAGGGCAAGCCGGGTCTGAACCAACCTTGATCCGCCGTCGCCGTTGCGGCGGGCAGATTGGCATCGACAACAGTGCCGCCCTGTGCGTCGACCTTTATCGACGCGCCACCGCTGTAGCCCGAAGGTTTGAGTGTGGATTCCATGTAGCCCGCGATGCGGAACACAGACGGCGCAGTGCCGATGCCATTCAGGCAGCCAAACCCGCGCACCGGGGTCAGGGCTGGCGGTTCGAACACGCGAGGCGGTGTTGGGTGGGATAGGTCGACCAGATAGCTTTGCTGTCCACCCGTTCCCAACTGCGTCGGATCATCGTCGCGTTGCACCCAGACGTCGATATGTTCGCCTTCGCAAAGCGGGTCTGATCCAGTGTCGATGTGGATCGTCCACAACCCAACCGGCGTGCGCCGTCCGGCACTGAGGTTTCCTGCGGTCGGGATCATCGCCAGCATCACGCGCCAGCGGTTGCCCAGATGTTTATCTGCGGACAATTGAGCGATGTTCTTGCCGCCGGTTTCGAGTTCGACAAAGCGACGCGGGTCGCCGTCTTTGAGCAGGGGGTCGGCTTTGACCGAAATCGTCTGCTGCAACTCGGGCGGGCTTCCGGCAGGTGGGGTCACGGTGATGGTCCAGCCTTGGGGGTCGCGTTCCGGCGGAAGCCAGATTTCCAGATAACTCGACGTGCGGTCATCGGGTTTGAGCTGCCAGCCAAAGCTTACCGCACCGTCCCCCAGATCATCGGGCGCAAACCTTGCATGCATGTCATTGGCAAAGTTGTTGCCCGTCGGCATGATCAGCTCCGTGCATGGCTGTTCTTTACGCCGGTCAGTGATCAACGCGTCGACCGCCGTTTCGAAACTCGACTGCCCGTCATGGCGATTTGCGCTCCAGCCGTAGCTGAAATTGATCACCAGCGGTATCTCCGGGCAGTTGTACGCCTGCGCGATCATGCGGGCGCGGTTGAAGATGTATTCAATCGCGCTGAGCATCATCATTTCCTTGCCAAAGCCCGAAGTGTCCCAAGCGATGGTGTTCGGCAGTTGCACCGCGATCACTGCCGCGTCGTCTGGCAGATCGGTCGCGCCGACAAAGGGGTCGTTCCCTGCGGCAATCCCGGCGATATGCGCGCCATGGGTGGCGTGATGCATGAGCACCGTGTCCACCTCGGGCAGATCGGCGTCAATGGCATGGGCCGCCTTGTAGGCGCGGATTTCCTGATCGCCAAATTGCGTGCGCAACTGGTCGATCCGGGTGCCCGTGATTTCGCAGCCGAAAGGAACGGCGGCTGATGTGTCCGCCCGCGCGGCCTGCAGCCAGCAAAGGTTGATCCGCGTGTCGCCCGCCGCGTCGCGGAAGGCACGGTGCAGGAAGGGGATACCGTCATCGATCACACCGATGATGACGCGGGGTTTGACCTTGGGCTTTTGCCAACCTTCCGGCGTGGCGGTCGCGTCGTAGGTTGAGGGCCACGTCACCGGATCAATCGGCATGTTGAGCCGATAGCGTGTTCCGTTCAATGCGTGCAGGCAGCGGGCAAGCTCTACATCTTCGTGTCCGGGATCGGTGTCCAGGTCGACCGATTTGTTCCACATGGCAAAGGGCGTGACGTCGGGATTTTCCTTCCACAGTGGTGGAATGCGGAGTTCGACATCGTCCGTCCCGGCAAGCATGCCCTCGCCTTCCATCAGCGCGGTGATATGGCTGGACGGAC
>JANSYF010000096.1 GCA_024742575.1 Paracoccaceae bacterium
GATGCCGCCGGCTCTCAAAGGATTGGGAAAAATCCATCGCCAGCGCAGAGGCGTGGATCACCATCGCCCACATTCGACGTGTCACACGCCATCTCGCAAGGGATTAATAATGCTCAGATAGTTTCGAATCGGACTCTAAGCGAATACGGGCGCTGCGACCCACAGCTTGATACAGAGGCAAAGCGCAGCCTGCACTTTGCTGGAATCTTGGCCTTCATCGAACAGAACGCAGATCTATTGTCCGAGATTTGCATCGCCATGCACTACGCAGGAGAGGTGCCACCCGCCCTATGGACCGATTGGCTAAAACGAGAAACGGCGCTGTTCACGGTGACCGATGGCCCATCAGTTAGCGTGCAGGACGACTACCATGAATTTCTGGTGTGCAATTGGCATCAGGCGCTGGTTGGCGATTCCGCTTTTGCAAAGGGCTTTGTCTTTGATCGGATGCGATTTGATCACAATGTCAGCCGTGCCACACCAATGCGTGAAATGTCAGAAGCAATGTTCAGTCTGGACGACGCGCGCAGCGGAGATTGGATCAGTATGCGCCTATATATGGAAGATCGGTTGTCGCCCGAAGCCATGCACGTCTTGGAACAAGCCGAAACATCGTCCAAACATTTCCAAGACTTTTTCCATGGCTTTGCCCGCGCGGAAACACCGACCGCGCGGCACTGACGCCATCATTGGGCAAAACGCCCGTGCTCTAAATCGAAAAACTGGTGCCGCAACCGCAAGAAGATGTGGCGTTTGGATTCTCGATCACGAATCGCGCACCAATCAATTCTTCGGAAAAGTCGATCACGGCGTTTGCGAGAAACGGCAGGGAAACGGAATCCACCACGACCCGTTCACCTTGCCCTTCAAGCACAAGATCGTCCGAACCTGCTTCATCCAGTTTGATTTCGTACTGGAAACCGGAACACCCACCGCCTTCGACAGCCACCCTAAGGGCCTTGCCCTCGGCGCTGGCGCCAATCTCTGACAAGCGTTCGAACGCACGGTCTGTCACTTTCGGTGGAAGCTGCATGTCACCCTCGGGTTCGCTTTGAATTGTGCCGTGATCTGAATATAAGGGCAGTCGGGACAGGGAACAAGAACAGGCGGTCGATCATGACGGCGCTCTACGCATGCGATCCGGATACGTCGCGCGGCAGGCTATACCCCGAAGAAGAAAGCGCCTTTCGGTCATGTTTTCAACGTGACCGGGATAGGATCATTCATGCCTCCGCGTTTCGGCGATTAAAACACAAGACGCAGGTCTTTATTGAACACGAGGGCGATTATTTTCGCACCCGCCTGACCCATTCAATCGAAGTTGGGCAGGTGGCCCGGACCATTTCCAAAACATTGGGGCTGGATCTGGAACTGACAGAAGCCGTGGCGCTGGCGCATGATCTGGGTCACACGCCCTTTGGGCACACAGGCGAAGATGCGTTGGATGCATTGATGCAGCCCTATGGTGGATTTGATCACAATGCACAGGCGATCCGCATCGTCACCGCATTGGAGCGACATTATGCCGATTTCGACGGGTTGAACCTCACTTGGGAAACCCTTGAAGGCATTGCAAAACACAACGGACCAGTGAAAGAACCGATCCCACACGCGCTGGCAGCTTACAACGCCCGGCATGATTTGGAACTGCACACCCACGCCAGTGCCGAAGCACAGGTTGCCGCCCTGTCGGACGACATCGCCTACAATCACCACGATCTGCATGACGGCTTAAGGGCCGAGCTGTTCTCGACTGATGAACTGGCTGAACTACCTATCGTAAGTGATTGTTTTGCTGAGGTAGATCGCATTTATCCCGGCTTGAATTACTACCGCCGCCGACACGAAGCGCTGCGCCGCTTCTTTGGTGTATTGGTGAGCGACGTCATCACCGTGACCCGCACCAATCTGAAAAACCTTGACCCGCAAAGCCCCGAAGAGGTGCGCGCGGCGGGTCGTATGATGGTGCAATTCACCCCCGCACTTTGGAGCGATCTCAAGATAATTCGCAAATTCCTGTTTCACCGTATGTATCGCGCACCGGATGTTGTGGAAATGCGGGCGCAGGTGACGAAGGTGATCAACGAACTTTTCCCGTTGTTTATGTCCGATCCATCTTTGTTACCCAAACAATGGCGCAAGGATGTGGCAGAAATTGAGACTGAGACGGAACTCGCACGACTGGTTGGGGATTACATAGCTGGGATGACCGACCGGTTCGCCCTGCAGGAGCACGCGCGCCTGTCTGGGTCGGACGTGATTTCCGTAAGGTCATAAAAGGAAGACATCGTGGCAACACCTGCAGACGCCGGCATGAATCCGGTCACCGCTTTCGCATTGGTCGGAGTTCTCGGCGTTGGTGCACAATGGTTGGCATGGCGTTTGAACCTTCCGGCGATCGTGCTGATGTTGCTGGCAGGATTGCTGGTAGGTCCGGTGTTTGGCATTCTTGATCCCTCTGTCGCCATGGGGGATTTGCTGCAACCAATTGTCGCCATCGCGGTAGCAATCATCCTGTTTGAAGGTGGTCTTACGCTTAATTTCAAATCCCTGACCGATGCCGCCGTGGGGGTCAAACGGCTAGTGATCGTTGGTGGGCCAGTCGGCTGGCTGCTGTCAGCCTCGGTTTTGCATTACGTTGGCGGGTTAAGCTGGGCCACCGCATCAGTTTTTGGCGGGATCATGATCGTGACGGGGCCGACGGTGATCGCACCACTGCTGCGCCAAGCACGGCTCAAACGGCGTCCGGCGGCGTTGTTGCAGTGGGAAGCGATTGTGAACGACCCGGCAGGCGCATTGGCCGCAGTTCTGGCGTTCGAAGTTGTCCTTGTCTGGCAGACCGCGACAACCGCCGAAGAAGCAATCACAACCCTTGCGATCGGTGTCGTCGTCGCCACGTTGATAGGCCTTGCAGCGGGTTGGGGCGTTGCCAAGTCTTTTTCCAGCGGGTGGGTTCCGGAATACATGAAAGTTCCGGTGCTTTTTGTGAGCGTTTTGGCAGCCTTTGCCGCGTCCGACTCTCTTTTGCATGAAAGCGGGCTGCTCGCCGTGACGATCATGGGAGTCTGGATCGCCAACGCCCATCTGCCTAGCCACGCTGAAATGCACAGGTTCAAGGAACACGCAACGATCCTGCTGGTGTCCGGCGTGTTCATCCTGCTTGCCGCCAACATGAGCCGCGAAACGTTGTTGGCCATGAACTGGCAAACTTTGGCGACGGTTGTGGCGGTGATCCTGATTGCGCGTCCGATAACGGTCCTGATCTCTCTTTCCTTTTCGAATGTGCCTTGGGCCGAGCGCGTGCTGGTTGCCTTTACCGGTCCGCGCGGTGTTGTTCTGGTTGCCGTGGCAGGCCTTTTTGGCGACCGATTGGTGCATGCCGGGATTGAGGATGCGGCGCAGGTTTCATCACTCGCGTTCGCGTTGGTTGCAGGCACTGTGGTGTTGCACGGCTTTACGCTCAAACCATTTGCGGCCTTGCTTGGATTAACCGCGTCGTCCACGCCCGGTGTGCTGTTGGTGGGTGGGAACCGCTGGACGGTTGAGTTTGGAACTCTGCTGAAAAAACTCGATCTGCCGGTTATGATCTCGGATCCAAACCGCAGTCACCTGCGCGACGCGCGCGATGCGGGGTTACAGATCTACACCGGCGACATCCTTTCCGAAGGCGCGGAACACCGGCTGGATCTGATGGCCTATGAAACCGTGATCGCCGCCACAGACAATGACGCGTACAACACGCTGGTCGCAACTGACCTTGCCCCGGAATTCGGGCGCGAGAATGTTTACCAACTCAACCGGGAAACCTCGGACTCGGCGCGCTATGCACTGCCGCCCAAACTTGGCGGACGGGCCATCGGCGTTGGTGAAACTTACTGGCAGGTACAGCGCCGCATGTGGGATGGTTGGGAATTCCGAGCCACCACGTTGTCCGATGAATTTACACTGAAAGATTGGTACGACACAAATCCAGAAGGCATCCCGATAGCAGATATCGGTCCCCGCGGCACACTGCGTATTCTTGGCCCAACGGACACACCAAAGGAAACGCGCGGCACCCGTCTGATTGCCATGTTGCCGATGAAAGAACATCGCGCCAAGGCCGAAGGGCAAGCCTAACATTTGACGCCGCCCGCCAAGGTGGTAGAGGACGTCCCGAACAAAGGACGTGTGACATGAACCTCTTTTCCGATATCCGGGCGCTTGTGATCGACAGCCTGAACGCGATGGTGGCCGAAGGCGCGCTGCCGGGTGGTCTCGACTTTGCCAATGTGACGGTAGAGCCACCGCGCGACCCGCTGCATGGCGACATGGCCACCAATGCCGCGATGGTGCTGGCGAAACCCGCCGGTACCAAGCCGCGTGACATCGCGGAGTCGCTGGCCACCAAACTGTCCGATGATCCCCGCGTGTCAAGCGCTGAAGTGGCTGGGCCGGGGTTCTTGAACCTGCGGCTGGTCAATGGTGTCTGGCAGAAACTGCCCAAGGCGATCCTGACCTCTGGCACCGCCTATGGGAAATCCGCGATGGGGCAGGGCAAAAAGGTCAACGTAGAATACGTATCCGCCAACCCCACTGGCCCGCTGCATGTGGGGCATACGCGTGGTGCAGTATTTGGCGATGCGTTGGCGTCCCTTCTGGATTACGCGGGCTACGACGTCACGCGGGAATACTACATCAATGATGGTGGAGCAC
This sequence comes from Paracoccaceae bacterium, assembly GCA_024742575.1. Taxonomy (GTDB): domain Bacteria; phylum Pseudomonadota; class Alphaproteobacteria; order Rhodobacterales; family Rhodobacteraceae; genus Marivita. The sequence goes on from JANSYF010000096.1 coordinate 4,696, forward strand.
AGGTCGACGTTCTCGCGCGGTCTGTCTACCTGCGCTACCTCGAAGCACACGGTCAGGAAGTGGCCTTTGTCGACGGCACCTATCCTGGCGATTACTTGATCCCGGTGGGTGAGGCGCTCAAGGACAAGGTCGGCAATGCCTATGTCGACCAACCCGAGGACGTCTGGCTGGAAGAGGTGCGCAACTATGCCACCGATGCCATGATGATGCTGATCCGGACCGATCTTGGGTCGCTGGGCGTTGAGATGGACAAGTTTTTCAGCGAAAAATCCCTTTATGGCACAGGTCTGATTGAAGCTGCGATCAAGGACCTGGACGATAAAGGCTTGATCTATCGCGGCACGCTTGAACCGCCCAAAGGCAAGACTCCAGAAGACTGGGAGCCGCGTGAACAAACGCTGTTCCGCTCCACGGCGCACGGTGACGATGTGGACCGCCCGATTATGAAGTCGGATGGCTCATGGACCTATTTTGCACCAGACATCGCCTATCACTTTGACAAGGTTCAGCGCGGTTACGACTTGCTGATTGACGTGTTCGGCGCAGATCACGGTGGCTATGTCAAACGGATGAAAGCTGCGGTTAGTGCGTTGTCCGATGCCAAGACGCCGCTTGATATCAAACTCACGCAGCTTGTGAAGCTTTACAAGAATGGTGAGCCGTTCAAGATGTCGAAACGGGCAGGGACCTTTGTCACCCTAAGCGATGTCGTCGAACAGGTCGGCCCCGATGTGACGCGCTTCGTGATGTTGACCCGTAAGAACGACGCACCGCTTGATTTCGATTTCGACAAGGTGATGGAGCAATCCAAGGATAACCCGGTTTTCTATGTGCAATACGCTAATGCGCGGGTGCATTCGGTCTTGCGCAAAGCGACAGACGCCGGAATTACCGTGGATGATGCCACGCTGGCCGGGGTTGGTCTGTCCGAAATGACGCACGAAAGCGAATTGGCCGTGGCGCGGAAACTCGCCGAATGGCCGCGTCTGGTCGAAATCGCAGCACGCACGAACGAGCCGCATCGCGTAGCATTTTACCTTTATGAACTCGCGTCCGATCTGCACGCGCTTTACAACAAGGGCAATGATGTTCCCGAACTGCGGTTTTTGCAGGAAGGCAACACCGACGCCACACAGGCGAAAATCGCCCTCGCGCGGTCCGTCTCAGTTGTTATTTCCGCAGGCCTTGGTATCTTGGGTGTCACTCCAGTCGAAGAAATGCGCTGACAAAAGCGCCGTGACTGGTTGAGGCAAAGGCAAGAAACCACCGGTGGCACGATCCGCCGGGCAATGAGGCGGACATGGCAGACATGCATTTGACGGGCCCCGTACGCGGGGAAAGGACGTCTGGCAACCTGGCCACGACAGCCAATTGGCTGGGCGCGGCCATGTCGCTGGCACTGGTGATTGGTGTGGCAGTTTGGGGATATCGGCTGATCATGCGCGATGTTTCCGGCGTGCCCGTGGTTCGGGCGATCGAAGGCCCGATGCGGATCGCACCGGAAAATCCCGGTGGGCAGATCGCACGGCATGAAGGGCTGGCGGTGAACGATGTGGCCGGACAAGGGACCTCTGCGCCGCCACCTGACCAGATCGTTCTGGCCCCAAGGCCTTTGGAGATCACCGAAGAAGACATGATCGTGACCCAGATCACGGACACACGCACGCTCACGCCGCAGGAAGAGGTGGCACTGGCCGCGCTTCAGCAGGATGCTGCAACTCAGGCTCCGGCACTGTCCTTGACCGACATCGCCAATGCGGATGACCCGATCAAGGCATTGGCTGATCAGATCGCCGCAAACGCCACACCATTTACCGAAGTCGCACCAGCACCCGAGACTGGCGCGTTCGACACAACAGCCGAAGCAAATGAGATTCCTTCAGCAGACATCATTCCGCCATCGGTTCCCGGTGTCGCAAGGTCGCTGCGTCCAGCACCGCGCCCTGCGGGTCTTCGGCTGGCATCGCTGTCGACCCCGGCGCCGCTAGATGTGTCCACAGGTGTGTCAGAACGCGACCCTAGCGCTATTCCAGCAGGCACGCGGCTGGTTCAATTCGGTGCGTTTGACAGCCCCGAAATCGCCCGAGAGCAATGGACAAAGCTGTCGGCACGCTTTGATCAATACCTTGGCGACAAAGAGCGCGTGATCGAAGAAGCCACCTCTGGTGGTCGTGTTTTCTACCGCCTTCGTGCGCATGGGTTCGAAGACCTGAGCGAATCTCGACGCTTTTGCGCAGCCCTAGTTGCCGAAGGTGCAGACTGCATTCCCGTGGTTAGCCGGTGACATCGAAACCGTTCGGAGCGGCTATTTTTGGCTGCGATGGCGTGTGTCTATCTGAGGATGAGCGCGCATTCTTTGCCGATGCCAACCCATTTGGGTTTATCCTCTTTGACCGCAATCTGGAAACCGCCGATCAGATCCGCGCTTTGACATCTGACTTGCGCGATGCAGTGGGGTGGAACGCCCCCATATTTATCGACCAAGAAGGTGGCCGCGTCCAACGATTACGCGAACCACTGGCCACCGATTGGCTGCCCCCGTTGGACCATGTCGCGCTACTGGGGCCACATGCCGAAGACGGGATGCGCCTGCGGTACCGCATCATAGCGCATGAATTGATGTCCTTGGGGATCGACGCAAACTGCGCCCCGATGCTGGATGTGGCACGCCCGCAAACCCACCCGTTTCTGCGCAATCGCTGCTACGGATCAAATCTGGACCAAGTGGTCAAAATTGGTCGCGCGGTTGTGCAGGGCCATGAAGAGGGCGGTGTTTTCCTGGTGATCAAACACATCCCGGGCCATGGTCTTGCGCAGATGGACAGCCATCTTGATCTCCCGCGCATTGACGTGCCGGCTGACACGCTGGATCAACTGGATTTTGCCGCTTTCCGCCCCTTTGCCGATGTGGCGATGGGAATGACGGCGCATCTTGTCTATAGCGCTTTTGGCGAAACCGGGCCCGCCACGACATCGCCCACCATGATCCAGCGCATTCGCACTGACTTGGGATTTACCGGTCTTTTGATGACCGACGATATCAGGATGCAAGCGCTGTCCGGCACGGTGCCTGAACGCGCAGAGGCTTCAATACAGGCAGGATGCGACGTGATCCTGCATTGCAACGGTGATCTGGCGGAACGCATTGCGCTAATGGACCGTATTGGCACCATGCCCGAGGCCAGCCAGACTCGCGCGGAAACCGCCTTGGCGCGCCGAACATTCCCACGGGATGTTGACATTGTCGCCCTCAAAGCCAAGCTTGCGAAACTGGAGCAAGGGCGCGGTGCATGAACGACGCGACATCGGACAGTTTTGACGGCTCGGTCGCCGACCGATTGGCAGCCGAGGCGCTGATCGTCGATGTGGACGGGTTCGAAGGCCCGCTTGATTTGCTTCTCACTCTTAGCCGCACACAAAAAGTCGACCTGCGCAAGATTTCGGTTTTGGAACTGGCGCGGCAGTATCTTGGCTTTGTCGAGAAAGCCAAGGAACTGCGCATAGAGCTTGCCGCAGATTACCTCGTTATGGCGGCGTGGCTTGCCTTTTTGAAGTCCCGTCTATTGTTGCCCCCCGATCCGACCGAAGAAGGGCCGTCTGGCGAAGACCTTGCAGCCCATTTGGCCTTCCAACTGGAACGATTGCAGGCGATGCGCGACGTGGCCGCAAAACTGATGGCTCGCGACCAGTTGGGACGTGATTTCTTTGCCCGAGGGATCACGCAAGACATCAAACGGGTGCGCAAGGTCGAATATACAGCAACTCTGCTTGATCTGATGCAGGGCTATGCCCGCATCCGTACCAAAGACGAATTCCGACCCTTCGTGATGGATCGCGATGCCGTATTCACAATGGAACAGGCGTTGGAACGTATGCGCGGGCTGATTGGATTTGCAGGCAATTGGACGGATATTTCATCTTACATGCCAGAAGGCTGGGAAGCTGATCCCGTGAAATGGCGATCGGCCACTGCATCGACCTTTGCCGCGTCACTGGAACTTGCCAAGGAAGGCAAAGTGGAGCTTCGCCAATCTGACACCTTTGCCCCCATCGAATTGCGCCGGAGAGATGGGCGATGACCGATAATTCCGGGATCGATACTGAAGCGGAACAAAGTCTCTTTGAGGCACCGCCCATGGGTGAACAGGAACGCATGGTCGAAGCGATTCTGTTCGCTACCGCCGAAGCAGTCACAGTAAAAGAGCTCAACGATCGGATGCCGCATGGATCTGACGCGGCCGAAGCGTTGGTGCATCTGCGCAAACGATATGAGGGCAGGGGCGTTAATGTGGTCAAGGTGGGCGATGCCTGGGCGATCCGAACTGCACCAGACCTTGGTTTTCTTATGCAAAAGGAAACGGTCGAGACCCGTAAATTAAGCCGCGCTGCGATCGAAACACTCGCTATCATCGCTTACCACCAGCCAGTTACGCGCGCAGAGATCGAAGAGATCCGCGGCGTGTCAGTAAGCCGGGGTACGGTTGACCAGTTGCTGGAAATGGAATGGATTCGCTTTGGTCGCAGGCGGATGACACCGGGCCGCCCAGTGACATTTGTGGTAACGCAGGACTTTCTTGACCATTTCGGGCTCGAATCCGCGCGCGATCTGCCGGGGCTCAAGGAATTGCGCGCCGCAGGATTGCTGGAAAACAGACCGCCGCTTGGAACGGTACCCCAAATGGGTGAAGGCGATGTGGATTCCGAGGAAGAGACCGAAGAGGGCCAGTCAGAACTGTTTGAGGATTAAAGCGGTTCCAGCGTTCATTGAATCAAAGGGGATTGAACGAACCCGCTAACGCGGGATGGGCGTCGCTATTGGCGGGAATGGCCTCCTGATGGGAAGGTTTGGTTGCTGAGACCAACCTTTGAACAGGAGACCATCCC
>JANSYF010000078.1 GCA_024742575.1 Paracoccaceae bacterium
GCAGGCGGAAACACTTGGGGGGCCAGCCCCCCAAACCCCCCGGCATATTTGGAAAAAGAAGAAGCAAGGGGGCCTCATGTCTGAGGTCGAGGACGCGAAGGCGGTGATGGCGCCGGTTTTTGCGGCGATGCGGGATTTCGATGGTGTCGCGGATGCGTTGGCACACGTTGCGCCGGATGCGTTGTTTCGGATGTGTCATCCGTTTGGCGATCTGCACGGGGCGGAGGCGTTTGCCCGCGATGCAGTAGCACCATTGAAGGCGGCGCTGCCCGATCTGGAGCGGCAGGAGTTTATTCGGATCGCTGGGTTCGATGCCGATGGCGCGCTTTGGGTTGGCTCGGGGGGGCAGTATGCTGGGCGGTGGGTGGAGCCATGGTTGGGCATTCCGCCGACCGGGCGCTCTGCTGCGATGCGGTTTCACGAATTCTACCGGATCAAGGGCGGCGCGTGCGTCGAGATGCAGGCCATCTGGGACATTCCCCAGATGATGATGCAAGCGGACGTCTGGCCGATGGCGCCGCAGCTGGGTCGGTTCCAACATGCGTCCGCGCCAATGACGCAAGACGGGATGGGACCGCATGATCGTGAACTGTCGGAGAGCAGCGCGACCCATGTGATCGACATGCTGACGGCGATGACGCGGCACCCGTTGCAGGGTGGGCCAGAGGTCATGGAGTTGGAGCGGTTCTGGCACGCGGACTTCATGTGGTACGGCCCTGCGGGCATCGGCACGGCGCGTGGGGTGGAGGAGTTTCGGCGGTTCCACCAGATCCCATTTCTGAACGCTATGCCTGACCGGGGGCAGCACCCCGAGGGCACGGTGCATCACTTCATGGCCGAAGGCGCGTATGTCGGTGTGACCGGCTGGCCCAACATGCAGCAGACACTGTCGGGGGATGGCTGGCTGGGTCTGCCACCAACGGGGCAGAGGATCACCATGCGGAGCCTCGATTTCTGGCGGTTGGAAGATGGGCTGATCCGCGAAAACTGGGTTCTCGTGGACCTTTTGGACATGTACGCTCAGATCGGGGTCGATGTGTTCGCCCGGATGAAGGAGTTGGCATGGAGCAGAGGGTATCGCTGATCACGCTGGGCGTGACGGATGCGGAAAAGACGGCGGCGTTCTATGACGCGCTGGGCTGGATGCGGGTTGAGTCACAGGACGGGGTGATTGCCTATGATCTTTTGGGGCAGACGCTTGGGCTTTATCCGCTTGAGAAGCTGGCCGAGGATATCGGGATCGACGTGGCGCAGCTTGGGCGCGGGGCGCTGACGCTGGGCTACAACGCACGAGACCGGGCTGGTGTGGACGACATCATGGGGCGGGTCGCGGCGGCGGGTGGCACCGTTTTGAAAGCGCCGCGAGAGGTGTTCTGGGGTGGCTATCACGGCTACTTTTGTGACCCAGAGGGCCATGTCTGGGAAGTGGCGCATAACCCGTTTTCGCCCTTGCGCGAGGGGGATAGCGCGTTTCGCTGGAACGGGTATTGAGACGCCCGCAAAGCATGTGGAGTCTTGAGACGCTGGGCCGGGTCCGGTTGTCGAAGCATTTCTACATGCGGGAGTTTCTGTATTCTGAAATCGGGAATTTTCATACTCTGCAGAACATCCCCGACCATCCCGATCTCGCCATCGCGCGGGGGCGGGCGTTTTGCGAAACGCTGCTTGATCCGTTGCAAGAGACTTTTGGTCGGATCGCTGTGCGGTCTGGGTTTCGGTCGGCTGATCTCAATCGGTTCGGGAATGAGAACGGGCTGAATTGCGCGCGCAATGATTACCCGCTGGAGTGTCACATCTGGGATTTGCCGGATGTTGTCGTGGCTGGGGCGAGTGTTGTGATCCCGTGGTTTGCTGACCAATACGATCAGGGGCGGGACTGGCGGGATCTGGCATGGTGGCTTTATGATCATTTGCCGTTTGCCGAAGTTTGGTTTTTTCCCAAGCTCTGCGCATTCAATATTGCGTGGCGGCCCGCGCCGCAGCGGCGGATCGACAGCTATATTACGCCCAAGGGGACGTTGGTTCGTGCAGGAGGGGAGCCGTCTGAGCCGCGCGATCAGCGGGCGCTTCGCTATGCGGATTTCCCGCCGTTTCGGGGTGTGCTCTATCCTTAATACGGGGGCTGGACAGAGCGGTTTGCCCAGAGTAGCGTGCTTTTGCACACCTATGCAATGCCTCGGAGTTGTCCCTATGCCCCTGCCTAGAACCCCCTCTTTTCGGCTTGATGGCAAACGGGCGCTGGTCGCGGGTGGGTCGCGCGGGATCGGGCTTGGCTGTGCTGTGGCGCTGGCTGAAGCGGGCGCGCATGTGATCGTTGCGGCGCGCGGCGCGGCGCAGGTGCAGGCTGCTGTCGATGAGATGGCGCGCGACGGGCTGAGCGCTGAAGCGCTGGTGCTTGACGTGACCGATGTTGTGGCGGTGCTCAAGGCTGTGACGGCACTGGAACCGATTGATGTTTTGGTGAATTCAGCAGGTCTCGCGCGGCACAGCCCTGCGCTTGAGACGACGCCAGAAGATTTTGACGTGGTGTCAGAGATCAATATCAAGGCGGCGTATTTTCTGGCTCAGGCCGTGGCGCGGCAGATGGTAAAACGTGGTGGGACGATCATCCAGATCAGCAGCCAGATGGCGCATGTCGGCGGGATCGAACGTGCGGTCTATTGCGCGACCAAACATGCGCTTGAAGGAATGACCAAAGCGATGGCCATTGAATGGGGGCCAGAGAATATTCGCGTCAACACGATTTGTCCCACCTTTATTCTGACCGAGGTGAGCAAGCCGACCTTTGCCGATCCCGAGAAGCGCGCGTGGATCGAAAGCAAGATCAAACTGCCGCGCGTGGGCGAGGTCGAGGACATTATGGGGGCGTGCGTGTTCCTTGCGTCGGACGCCAGTGCGTTGGTGACGGGTACGTCGCTGCTTATTGACGGTGGGTGGACAGCGGGATGACACGCCGGGTCACCTCTTTTGACGTGGCGGCGCGGGCCGGGGTCAGCCAGTCGGCGGTGAGCCGGGTGTTCTCGGGTGCGTCGGCCAGCAAGGCCACGTCCGACAAGGTGCGCGAAGCGGCTGACGCGCTGGGTTATCGCCCCAATGTGCTGGCGCGGTCGCTGATTACCGGGCGCAGCCGGATCATCGGGTTGGTGGTGGCCTATCTGGGAAACCCGTTCTACCCCGACGCGCTGGAGCGGTTCAGCCGCGATTTGCAGGACGAGGGGTATCATACGCTGGTCTTTACCGTCCCTGAAGGGGCGGGGGACACCGATACGGATCGTATCATTCAGCAAATGCTCGACCATCAGGTCGATGGTATCGTGCTGGCCAGTGTCGGCTTGGGCGACGCGTTGGCCGCGCGCTGCGAGGCGGCGGGCATTCCTGTGGTGCTGTTCAATCGCGGGCAGATCGGCAGCGGGTTGGCGCAGGTCACTTCGGCCAATCGGTTGGGCGGGGCCAAGGTGGCGGAATTTCTGGTGGCCGGTGGTCACACCCGAATGGGTCATGTGGCTGGATGGCAGGGATCGTCTACCGGGCGCGACCGAACCGACGGGTTTGTCGCGCGGCTGGCTGAGTTGGGGCAGGACTGCATCGGCGTCGAGGACGGACGCTATGACCATGTCGAGGCAGTGCGGGTGACGGATATCTTGCTGGGCAAGGGGGTTGATGCGTTGTTCATCGGCAATGACCATATGGCCTTTGCCGTCATGGATCATTTGCGCTGCACGCTTGGATTGTCGGTGCCGAATGACGTGTCGATTGTCGGCTACGATGATGTGCCGATGGCCGCGTTTGCGGCTTATGATCTGACCACGGTGCGGCAGCCTGTGGGGCGGATGGTCAAGACCACTGTCGCGGCGCTTATTCACCAAATCGAAGACAAGTCCGCGCAAGCGGAGGTGACAGAAATCGACGGGCCTTTGATCCTGCGTGGATCGGCCCGCATACCGGAAGGCTTGCAATGAGAGGGTTCGACAACCGTTTCACGGATTTCCCCGACTATATCCTCGGGATCACCAAGGAAATCTGGGAGGATCGCGGCCTTGGGGCGCGGATGAAGGATTATTACCATCCCGAGGTGATTGTCCGCACGCCCGGTGGCATCGGCTTTGGCGAACCTGCGATGACGGCCGCGACGATGGCGACCTGCCATGAATTTCCGGATCGGCAACTGCTGGGCGAGGATGTGATCTGGTCAGGCACGCCTGAGGTGGGGATGCTGTCGTCGCACCGCATCCTGTCGACCGCGACCCATGTGAATGACGGGCAATTCGGCCCCGCCACGGGGCGCAATATTGCCACGCGTGCGATGGCGGATTGCTATGCAAAGAACAACATGATCAGCGACGAATGGCTGATCCGCGACAATGGCGCGATTGTCCGGCAATTGGGGTTTGATGTGAAGGATTGGGCGCAGGCGCGTGTCGCCGGGCTTAATCCTGAAAGCCAGCCCTTCCGCCCGGCCGTCGATGTGCAGGGGCCGTATACGGGGCTGGGCAATGACGATCAGTGGGGCGCTGCTTTTGCGGCGTTGCTGACACGGATCATGGCGGCGGAATTTTCTGTCATTCCTGATCAGTATGATCGCGCGGTACATGCGGAATATCCCGGCGGCCAGACTGTGCATGGCACCGGTGGGGTTGATGCATTCTGGCTTGGCCTGCGGTCGGCCTTTCCGTCGGCCCAGTTCGAAATTCACCATCAGATCGGCATGGAAGAGCCCAACATGCCGCCGCGCGCTGCGATCCGTTGGTCGCTGACCGGCAAACATGACGGCTGGGGTGCGTTCGGCTCGCCCTCGGGCGCTGAGGTGCATGTGATGGGTATCAGCCATGCTGAGTTCGGTCCGCGCGGGTTGCGCCGGGAATGGACGCTTTACGACGAGACCGCGATCTGGATGCAAATTCTGGCCCATCAGGGCTAACAACACCAAGGGAACTGACCAATGACCCCGCAAGAGATGGAAGCCCGCATCGTTCGCTATGGCGATTTGCGCCCCTGTCGCACCGCCTTTATCGACGCCCATACTCCGGGCAGTGATCAGAAGGAAAACTTTACCATCATCGGCGGCGGCGTGTCGGAAAGTGCGGACCAGCATGTCCACATCACCGAAACGCCTGGCTTCAACATCGGCGCGGCTGGCCAGCCGCCCAAGTGCCGGAATTCTCTGCACAGCCACCGAACAGCCGAGGTGTTCTTTGTGCTCAAGGGCCGCTGGCGGTTTTTTTGGGGGCGCTGGGGCAATGCGGGCGAGGTGGTGCTGGAAGAGGGCGACATCATCAACATTCCCACAGGCATCTTCCGCGGGTTCGAGAATATCGGCACCGATTACGGGATGATCATGGCGATCCTTGGCGGCGACGATGCCGGGGGTGGGGTGATCTGGGCGCCGCAGGTGATCGAGGATGCCAAGGATCACGGGTTGGTTCTGGGCGAGAATGGCAAACTCTACGACGGCAAGAAAGGCCAGTCCCTGCCCGACGGGGTCAAGCCGATGCCGCTGCTCACCGAAGCAGAGCTTAAGGCGTTTCCCGAACCGACCACAGCCGATGTCGTTCCGGGCTATGTCGCCCGCTACTGGGATCTGATGGCTTTGGCCGACCGCCAGCCTGCCAAGGTGATCGGGCCAGAGGGGCGGTTGCGCGATCGTCCCGGCTTTGACGTTGATTTCATAACGCGTGGGTCTGTTTCCGAGGACATGTATACCGTCGCCAACCACGAAGTTCTCATGCCCATGCGCGGTCATTGGCGTTTCACTTGGGATGGTGGAACCACCGCGTTGAGCCCCGGCGATACGGTCGCGGTGCCGCCCGGTCTGGCGCATAGCGTGATGCCCGCGATGACCGGGGAGGCGTCGATGTATCGGGTGCGGTCGACCGACGATCCTGCCGGACCAACCTGGCACGCCGCCTGATCTGGCCGCGTTGGTGTCTGGCACTAGGTTTCACATCAGACACATTCGCGGAGGCCCAGATGACCACAGAAACCCTGACCCTGCGCCCGGCTGAACCATCGGACATGGATGCGCTTGATCAGCTGTTCGGACAAAGCTATCCGATCCTGCTCAAGCCGGATTATGCCCCGTCAGTGCTGGTGACGGCGGTGCCTCTGATTTCCAAGGCGCAACCGGCACTGATTGCATCGGGGACGTTTTTTGTCGTCTGTGATGGGGATGACATCGTCGGCGCGGGGGGCTGGACGATGCAGGCACCGGGGGGCAAGCCGGGGATGCGTGGTATCGGGCATATCCGTCATGTGGTGACCGACCACCGCCGCACCCGCGAAGGCATCGGGCGGCGGTTGATGGAACATGTCATCCTGCATGCACATGCTTGCGGGATGATGCAGCTGCATTGCCAAAGCACCCGTACGGCTGTTCCGTTCTACGAAAGCATGGGATTTGTTGCGCAAGGTGATATCGACATCGAACTGCGCCCCAGTATCACTTTTCCGGCGGTTTTTATGCAGCGAATTCTTGCCTAGGTTGATTTGAGTCATGGCGCGATTTCGCGGTTTGGTGTGAAGTTGAGTTCCAGCCAAAGGAGGGAATTATGCTGACCATCACCAAACCGGAAGAGAACCGCGTCGATATCGACCTGTCCGGCAAGATTTCGTCGGACGAGATGGCCAAGGGCCTTGATGACCTTCTTGAACAATCTCAGGACGTGAACAACGGCAAGATGCTTTATACGATCACGTCTTTTGCCTTTCCTGATCTGGGTGCAATTGTTGTCGAGATGACGCGCCTGCCAAAACTGTTTGGTCTTTTGGGGCGCTTTGATCGTTGTGCCGTTTTGAGCGATGCATCATGGCTGCGCACCGCTGCCGAGATCGAAGGAGCAATGATCCCGGGTTTTGACATCAAGGCATTCGACTTGACCGAGCGTGATGCGGCTGAAGGATGGTTGAAAACAGGCGTCGCTTGATCGCGAGGCTTGCAGTTTGTGGGAAAGCGAGGTTTTGATCCGGTATCCGAACTCTTTTACCGGGGAAGCCATGCTGGAACTTCGACCGAACTGCGAATGGTGTGACAAGGATTTGCCGCCTGACGCAAAGGATGCGTGCATCTGTACCTATGAGTGCACCTATTGCGCTACATGTGTTGAGACGGTTCTGCACAATGTATGCGCCACCTGCGGTGGTGGTTTTACCCCACGTCCGATCCGCCCCAAGGGGGCGCACCGTGCGGAAAAGACGCTTGGGCTGGGCCATCAGCCTGCCAGCACAACACGAGTGCATTCACGCTGGACAGCTGAGCAGGTCGCGCAGTTGAGCACGCTTCTGCGGAACGTGCCCCCGGAAGATCGCTGACAGGTAACCAAAATGGAACCTTGCGAATTGGGTCGAGGCGATGCTTTTTGCACGGCGCACCCAAGGTTTAGCAGACAGTATGACACATAGGAGTCCATCATGAATATCCACCGCGCCGGGGACCGACCTTCGCAAACGCCAAGCCCCGACTATTTCACTGGAACCGTTCGGATGGACCCAGTTGTGTCCGGAGACGACGAATCTGCAGTCAAGATTCTTATGGTGACGTTTGAACCGGGTGCACGCACGGCGTGGCATACCCATCCTGCTGGTCAGTCGTTGCATATCGTGTCGGGGTTGGGTTTGGCCGGTTCCGAAGGCCAGCCAGTTCAGGTGCTGCGCCCCGGAGACACGGTCTGGTTCGCACCGGGAGAACGTCATTGGCACGGCGCATCGCCAGATTGTGCGATGACCCATCTCGCCGTGCAAACCGCCGTCGAGGGCAAGACTGCAAACTGGTTGGAGCATGTCGAGGACGCAGATTACAACGCCCCGCGTGCGGAGTGACTGTAAGCGGAGATAACTTTCCGGCTATCTCCTGATCTCAATCACCTCGCGTTCGGTGACGATCAGATCAAGCGGTTGGTCTGTCGGTTCCAATGGTATGTCGTCGGCCTCTTGCGCGCCATAGGCAAAGCCAATTGCAAGTGTTGGTCGTTGGGCGCGAAGACCCTCTAGCGTGCGGTCATAGAACCCGCCGCCATAACCCAGCCGTCCGCCCGCACGGGAAAATGCGACCAATGGAACGATCAACACTTCGGGTGTGATCAGGTGCTCTTTGGCGGGCACCGACGCACCAAAAGGTCCATCGACCAGCGCGCAGTCAGGTTCCCATTGTGAGAACACAAGCGGTTGACCTGCGGCCCGAATGACAGGCACGCCAACAGGCCCATGTGCTGCGGCTTCGGCCATGGCGGGCAGTGGGTCGATCTCGGTTCGGATCGGCAAATAGCCAGACACTGGCACACCGCGATACCCGGCCAGCACTTCGCTTAGATGGCCTGCTGCGCCGCGATGCCCGGCTTCATGCGCCGCCTTGCGACGGGCAAAGGCAGCTTTACGCGCTGCGGCTTTGCGCGCGTCCAGCGTCACAGCAGAACAACAACGGCAAGACCGAGAAAGGCAAAAAAGCCGACCACATCGGTCACTGTGGTCACAAACGCGCCCGAGGCAAGGGCCGGATCAATGCCGAACTTTTCCAGCACGATCGGTATCGCCGTACCTGCAAGGCCCGCCACCACGAGGTTGATCACCATCGCAGCCGCGATCACGGCACCCAGCGCAGGCGAACCAAACCAGGCATAGCCGACAATCCCCATGATCACCGCAAAGGCAATGCCGTTGATAAGCCCCACAAGCACCTCGCGACGGATCACCCGCCAAACGTTTGATCCCGTCAAATCCTTAGTCGCAAGGGCGCGCACCGCAACGGTAAGCGACTGTGTCCCCGCATTGCCGCCCATGGAGGCGACGATGGGCATGAGCACCGCCAAAGCCACGATCGTGGCGATCGCGTTTTCGAATTGCGCAATCACAAGGCTGGCGAGGATCGAGGTGATGAGGTTGACAAGAAGCCATGGAAAACGGCGCTTGGTGGTTTCGCGCACCCGGTCAGAGAGCGAGCTTTCGCTGTCCACACCCGCCAATCGCAACACGTCTTCTTCGTGTTCTTCATCCAGCACTGCCATCGCATCGTCGATGGTGATGACGCCGACCAATCGTTCGTTTTCATCGACAACGGGGGCCGAGATCAGGTGGTACTGGTTGAACGCGTAGGCGACATCGCCTTCGTACTGCGACACAGGGATGACGTGGAACGTGTCTTCGACCAGCGACTGCAGCATCACCTCACGGCGCGATCCCATGAGCTTGCCCAACGTGACGTTGCCCACCGGGCGCAATCGTGGGTCGACCAGAACAACATGATAGAATTGCTCTGGCAGGTAATCAGTGTTTCTAAGGTAATCGATGGTTTCCCCGACATTCCAGTGCTCGGGCGCCATCACCACTTCGCGCTGCATCAGACGACCAGCCGAATATTCCGGATAGGTTAGGGATTGCTCAACCGCAACTCGGTCGCTGTCTTCCAAAGCGTCGAGAATGGCGTCCTGCTGGCCTTGTTCGAGGTCTTCAAGGAGGTCGACAACGTCATCGCTTTCAAGGTCGCGCACGGCGTCGGCCAGAACCTGTGGCGAAAGCAGACCAATCACTTCTTCGCGGATAGACTCGTCGAGTTCTGACAGGATGTCGCCGTCGAATTCCTTGTCGTAGAGCTTGATCAGACGCATCCGGTCGAAAGCGTTGATTTGTTCCAAAAGGTCGGCAATGTCGGCGGGGTGCAACGGGTCCATCAGCGCGACAAGCTGATCGCGGTCATCCCGGTCTACCGCATAAAGAATTTGCGCCACGGCTTTGCGACCAAGGCTGTAGGCGTCTTCCGTGTCCTCGACCTCGGGTGCCTCGATGGTTGGATCGTCGCTCATCTTGCCCCTCGCTTTGCGCTTTGTCTCACCTTTACGCAATCGGCACGGGAGAAAACAGAGTGTCTGTACGATTTACCAACTCTGGTTCCAGAGATAAGTTCACAGGGCCAGTGTCAAAAAGAGCAATTCATGTCAGATATCACACTTCACCTTGGCCAGACCCTTTGGTTCGACGGCGATCCCATGATCGACGGGCCGGATGTCGCCCAATACGACTCGCGCGGAGGAATCGCAGTGCAGGGGGGGCATGTGGTGGCGCGCGGCACGGCGGACGATCTGCGAAGGGATTACCCGCAGGCGGTGATCGAGGATCATGGGCAGGCGCTGATCCTTCCGGGGTTCATTGATGCGCATGTGCATTACCCGCAGACCGCCATGATCGCCAGCTGGGGCAAGCGGCTGATCGACTGGCTGAACACCTATACCTTCCCCGAGGAAATGCGGTTCGGCGATGCCGGTTACGCCGCCGAAATCGCGGGGCGGTATCTTGATCTGGCTCTCTCACATGGCACCACGACCATGTGTAGCTATTGCACGATCCATCCGCAAAGCGTGGACGCCTATTTCACGGCTGCGGCAGAGCGCGGGATGCGGGTGCTGGGCGGCAAGACCTGCATGGACCGTAATGCGCCTGACGGGCTGCAGGATACGGCGCAATCAGCTTATGACGACAGCAAGGCGCTGCTGAACCGATGGCACGGGCAGGGCAGGGCGTCTTACGTCATCACGCCGCGATTCTCGCCCACCTCGACCGCGGAACAACTGTCCGCGCTGGGCGCGTTGTGGGCCGAACACCCCGGTTGCCTGATGCAGACTCACCTCAGCGAACAGACCGACGAGATCGACTGGGTGCGCGGGCTCTACCCAGAGGCGCGGGATTATCTGGATACATACGAGGCGCATGGGTTACTGGGGGCCAATGGTATCTATGGCCACGCGATCCATCTGGAGCCGCGCGAACGTGACCGGCTGCGTGAAGTGGGGGCTGCTCTGGTGCATTGCCCGACCTCAAACACCTTCATCGGATCGGGGTTGTTCGACATGGCCGGGCTGGTGGCCGAAGGGCAGCGCGTGGGGCTGGCAACGGATACCGGCGGCGGGTCGTCGTTCTCGATGCTGCGCACGATGGCCGCGGCCTACGAGGTGGCGCAGTTGCGTGGGGCGGCGTTGCATCCGTCGGCGTTGCTGTGGCTGGCAACCGAAGGCTCGGCCCGCGCGTTGCGGATCTCGGACCGGGTCGGAACGCTGGCACCAGGATCGGAGGCGGATTTCATCACGCTTGATCTGGGGTCAACACCGACCATCGCCCAACGCAGTGCGCGGGCGACGGATATCTGGGAAGCGGTGTTCCCGACAATCATGATGGGCGACGACCGCGCGGTGTCGGGCGTTTGGGTGATGGGGGAAAGGTTGGGGTGAATAACTGTTTTGCGGACAAAGCTACCAGTCGCCATGGCAACATTAATGTCCGGCTCGAAAAACAGGGGTTTTCGTCGGGGCCGAACCTAAGCAGCAAAACCCGCGCCCGCCTTGCGATAGGCTTCGCGCGGTGGGGCGAAGACATCGAGCACCTTCGCGCCGTCCGGGCCCGCCTTGAAGCCGTGTTCGACGCCGCCGGGTGTGCGCCAGAAGTCGCCCGGCCCAACCGGCACGTCAACGCCGTCTTGAATGCGGGTGCCGCTGCCTTCAAGCAGCACGCCCCATTGCTCCTCGGGGTGCGCGTGGATCGATCCTTCGCTGCCGGGCGCGAAGCTCACGACGGAAAACATCGCCTGCTCGCCCGGGATGACGCGGGTTTCGATGCCCTCGGCCAAGGTGCGGGCGATGCCCTCGCTCAGGTCAGCGAAATTGAAGAAAGTGTCAGGTCTGTCCATCGTATCCTCTTGTCGTTTTGGTCGTGCCTATGGGTCCAGTTCAAAGATTTCCAATGTGGTTTCGCCTGCGTGAATGCGCCCGCGGATCGTCTCTTCGCGGGCGGCGACAGCGGCCACCTTGGCCAGCACTTCTTCAGCCGCATCGACGGGGATCACAACGACGCCATCGTCGTCGCCCACAACGATATCACCGGGATGGACAGTGACCCCGCCAAAAACGACCGGGACGTCCGTTTCGCCGCGGTCCGTCTTGGCCGTGGCTTCGGGATGAAAGCCCCGGCAGAACACCTGAAACCCCAGCCCCGCGATATCGGCGCTGTCGCGGATCGTGCAATCGAATACGGCGCCGACCATGCCCTTGGCCAGGCACCCATCCGCAAGCAGGTCTCCGAACGGGCCGAACCGCTCAGAGCCGCCACCATCCACGACGAGGATGTCTCCGGCTGTGGCGTGATGGACCGCGCGGTGGATCGCGCCATTCTGGCCCGGTGTAATCCGCGCTGTTCGGGCGCGGCCCGCAATGCGTTTGCCTGGGATCAGAGGCCTGATCGCGGGCGCAATGGCGCGTACGCGCGGATCGGCGTTGCAGAGATTGCCCGTTGGAAAGGCTGCGAAATCAGTTGGGGTCATGGGCGGGGATCATGCCTTTCAAGAAAATCCGCCATCGCCGTCCAGAGCGCGGGCGGGTTGGAATACATCGGGAAATGCCCTGAATGTGGGATCTCGATCACCTCGACACCTGTCGCGCGCAGGTCCCCGAGATACGAAAGATGGCGGTTTTGTTCGCCATAGATGAAGACGCGCGGACAGGGCAGACCCGTGAACATCTCCATCAGCGGAGCATTGTCGGACAGGCCCACCATGGAGGTAAAGATGGGCTCAAACGACGTGTCGCGCACTTTGACGGGCAAAGCCGCCGCATAAAGGCCAGAGCCATATTCCGCGCGATGCCGCACCCGGTCGATGAACCCTTGGGCAAAGCCTGCGGGCGTGTCGGCAGCATGCTCGATGATCTGGCGCGACAGGAAACAATCTTCTGGCGCGATATTGCCTTCGATGTTCATGAAACTCAGGACACGATCCGGCTGTTCATGCGCCAGAAAAAGCGCGGTGAGGCCCCCCATCGAATGCCCGGACATGTGAAAGCGGTCGATGCCGAGGGCATCGCAGGCGGCCAGCGCAACCTTGACCAAGAATGGGATCGACAGCACCTGAGGCGTGCTGACCTGCGACGCACCGCACCCCGGCGCATCCCAAAAGATCAGGCTGCGGTCCCGAAATTCGGGGCGAATGTACAGATCAGCGTAGTCTTCCTTGGTGGAGCCGAAGCCGTGCAGGCATACCAATGGCGGTCGCGCGTCTGCGCGATGCAGATAGGCCAAACGGACCGTGCCCTCTGCAAAGGTCAGATCAAGCGTCCCTGAGTCCATTTGCGATCTCCAACAGGCTTTTCGTATCCAATCTAACTAATACGTAGACGATTCGATTGAATAACGATACTATAGCCGCATGATCGACGTCAAAGATAAACAAATACTGTCACTTCTTCTGGAAGACGCCGCAATTTCCAAGGCAGATATCGCCCGACAGGTCGGTCTTGCTGCCTCGGCCATTTCAGAGCGTGTGCGCAGGCTGGAAGCTGACGGCGTGATTCAGGGTTACGAAGTGCGGCTGAACGCACATGCGCTTGGTAAACCACTCCTGGCTTTTGTCTTTGTCACCGACGCCAAGCCGAGCCTCGGTTTTGACACCGCCGCTGCCTTGTCGAGCGTGACCGGGTTGGAGGAGCTGCACAAGATCGCGGGCGACGATTGCTACCTGCTGAAGATCCGGGCATCGGGTACAGATGAGCTTAACGAAATCATCGAAACCCAGATCAACCCTGTCCAATCGGTCACCCGAGTTCGCACGACGATCGTCCTGAGCGCAGTCACAGAACGCCCTTGCATGGCGGGTCATTCAGTTTGATGGCGTGATATCGTCCTCAGGAGTGACAGCCTTCAGCGTTTGCAAACCGGACACACGCTCACCGTACCAATGACGTAGGTCTGGGCTCACAGCCGGCATCCGAAGTAAGAGCAAATGTCACAAAAAACCGCGCTCGGGTCGCCCCGGCGCGGCTTTTAGTCACTGTCCGTGTGAACGGAAGGCTTACTTGATTTTGCCTTCTTTGTACTCGACGTGCTTGCGCGCGACGGGGTCGTACTTCCGAACAGACATCTTTTCCGTCATCGTCCGCGCGTTTTTCTTGGTCACATAGAAATGACC
>JANSYF010000014.1 GCA_024742575.1 Paracoccaceae bacterium
CCACCTGAAAAACCGCGAAACGATACCGTCAGAAACATAACTGCAGGCAGAGGATCAGCCGTGCCCGGGCTGTCCGGGAATTACTGAAACGGCTGTCCGGGATTTAGCGTAATCGCTGTCCGGTAATTCTGAAATCCGCAGCAAGCTGACCCAGTTCGAGTGGTTTGACCGGTGCGCGCAATCGTGCAGCGCCTATGTCCTGTACGGGACGGCCAAGCTGATCTGCAATCATGGCACTTACCGTCAGTCCACACATGCGCCCCTGACAGGGACCCATCCCCGCACGAGTAAAGCTTTTCAGTTGGTTTGGTCCTTGACACCCCAGATGAACGGCGTCTCGGACATGTGCCGCTGTGACCTCCTCGCAGCGGCAGACAATCGTCGTGTCTTCACGCGGAACGCGAAATTGCAAAGCCGGGCGATAAAGCATGTCCAGAAAGCGGCGAAATGGTGCTTGGCTGCGCAGTCTGGCGTGCAACGGGTGTCCGGTGTCATCCCGCGTGTGTTGATCAATCTTACCGATGCGGTGCAGCGCACCAAGCGCGGCCAAAGCGCCTGCAGCCTCCGCCCCCTGAGCCCCCATAATTGAGGCCCCATCGCCCGCAATAGAGACACCCTCAATGCTTGACTGGCCCCATGCGTCAAGTTGGGCATGCCAGCACAGTTGTGTATCGTTCCAGTCATGGGCGCATCCAGTCGCCATTCCTAGGTTGATATTGGGAACCACGCCTTGGTGCAGTAGGACAGTTTGCGCTGAAAGTGACTTCCAGACACCCTCGTGCTTGTATTCAATCTGTGCCGCGCTGTCTTTGCTCGCGATCTTGATGTCCGCAACGCCGCGCACAAAAGGCGTGCCAGACTTGCGAAGGTCGCGCAACCATCCCCAGCCCTTCCAAAGCTGGTTTGCGTTTCTGTAGGCTTGGGGCAATGCCCAAAGGGCATTGCGCAGGTTTTCACGTGGTGTCGTATCCAGCACCGCCGCGATCCTGACCCCAGCGCGCAGATACTGATGGGCAATTAGATACAGAAGTGGCCCAGTGCCAACAAAGACCGGGTCAGGCAAGACGACGCCAGATGATTTCAACAGGATTTGCGCAGCACCTGCGTTCATGACGCCGGGCAAAGTCCAACCCTGCACGGGGAACGGACGTTCTTGCGCACCAGTTGCGATTATCACATGGTCTGCGCTGACCAGACAGGCGGCACCGTCAACGGTCACACCGACCTCCCGATCCTCCGAGATTTGCCAGACGCTGGCCCCTTTCACGTGATCTGCAGTGCTCTTGACCAAACGATCAGCAAGGGTTTTACCCTGATAATACTCCGCACCCAAAATGGAGGGGTCAGAAGCACCCTGGCACGTAACACTTCGGTATATCTGGCCCCCTAGACCAGATTGTTCATCCAACAATGCAACGGACGCGCCATGTTCAGCGGCCAAAGATGCTGCCGTCATCCCAGCCGGACCTGCGCCAATCACAATAATATCGTAGCGGGATTTCATAACGTTCCCTCTGCTGGCACTTGTGTAACGACGTCAAAAGCACCGTCCTGAAGCTCGACCACCATGCCATCGCGCACCGCATGCATGCAGGCCTGTTGGTTTCCAATACCGTCGATCTGCACCAGACAATCGAAACAGACACCCATCATGCACAATGGCCCGCGCGTTGTGCCGCTGACAGGCGTCCTGCGAAAAATGGTGTGGCCTGCTGCCAATAAGGCGGCCGCGATGCTATCGCCTTCGTATGCTTTGACGCGTTCGCCGCCGAAGTAGAAGAAAAGCTCTGCCCCTTCATTTCGTGTGATTCTAGACATGGGCGAACCTCTCTGGACCAAGTTCCGCAATGTTTGGGGGCAAGTGGTTGTCGGCAAAAGCCGGAGCGAGGATATTTGCATGCGCTGCGGCAAGTGTCACACCAGAATGGCAGACCGCCGCATAGGCCCCGGGGTAGGATTTGGATTGCGCATAGATCGGTGCGCCGTCTGCGCTCATGATGCGCAAAGCGCCCCACGCCCGCACGATACGTGCGGTTTTCAAGTGGGGGAAGACCTTCACGGCCCGCTCTGAAATCTCAGCCAATGTTGCAGAGGTCACGCCGTCGTCAAAGCCGACTTCTTCCTTGCTATCACCCAATTGCACGCCGCCATCTGCCGTCTGCCGAATCCGAGACATTGGCATCGACAAAAAAGGCTTCATGCGTTCAGTGATCAGGTTCTGGCCGCGTTGCGGGCGGACATCAATGTTCATATCTAACATGCCCGCCAGTTGCGGCGTCCCAAGGCCGGCAGCAACAACGACGCGACCACATTCGAAACTGCGACTCCCTGTATGTATTTTGAATCCAGACGCCTGCGGTTGGATGTCTTGGACGGTCACGCCGCTTATGATCTGGCCACCTTCGCGCTGAAACCCGGCATGCAATGCGCGCAGAAGGGCCAAAGGATTGACATGTCCGTCGCCAGCGCAAAGGCAGCCGCCGACAACCTCTGGTCCCAGACCAGGGATCATGTTGCCCAAAGCTTTTCGCTCGAGCATGCGATATTCGATATGGCCCGCATGGCCATGTAGGCGCTCCATCTTAGCCTGTTTGGCGCTCATCTCTTCGTCACTGAGACAAATCTCGACCCCTCCCGGGCGTTCATAATGCAGTCGAATTCCAGTTTGCGCCTCAAGATCCTGTTCAAGCGCAGGCCAGCTTTCTGCGGATCCCCATGTCCATCGCGCGTAGGCTGGCATGTCGATGCCTTTGGTCTGCGTCCAGATCAGCCCAAAGTTTCCGCGCGAGGCGCGAAAAGCCATGTCGCCCTCATCCAACAGAAGCGTCTGGATATTACGACGTTGTAGGCCATATGCGATCGCTATGCCGACAAGGCCACCGCCTATGACAATGAACGCGGGGTGAGTCATGAAAACCGGGCCGGGCTGTAAGGTCCGAGGTCCAAGTTTGTTGGCTCGCGCGAGATCAAGCCTGCAACGATCCTACCTGTATTCGGAGCCATCCCAAGCCCGTAATGACAATGCCCAAATGCAGCAAACAGGCCCGGGTGGCCGGACATCTCGCCAATCGCAGGCAAGCTGTCGGGGAACGAGGGGCGCGCGCCCATCCAAGTGGTCACTTGCGATGTTTCCAGTCTGGGGAACAGTCGTTTTGCTAATGTACGAAAGACAGTGGCCCGGGCATAATTCGCCGGCGCATCAAGCCCGGCGAACTCGGCCGTCCCTGCGCATCGCAACCCGTCAATCATTGAACTGGCGACGAACTTTCCGTCTACATCCATGATCGAATTTTTCACCTCGATGCCGGGGGCGTTGAACATCAGGTGATAGCCGCGCTCTGCCTCTAGTGGCATCTTGAATCCGAGGGGCTCAAGCAAACGCATCGACCATGCCCCAGCCGCCATTACAAGTTTATCAGCCTTGATGACACCTTGAGAGGTTTCAATCGTCCACCCCCCTTCCGACGGCCGTAGACCCAAGACTTCGGCCTTGCGAAACTGCGCTCCCATCCCCATCGCCTTGTCAAACAAAGCTTTGCCAAGCGCGCCGGGATCAGTGGCGCGGGCTTGGTCGCGGATCAGTATTGCCGCTTGATATTCGCTTGAAATCTCTGGCTCGACATCTTGCAATGCGCCGCCTTCGATACGTTCTATCGGGACCCCAAAATCAGACCGTATGCGCCAGGCCAAAGCATCAAGATCAGCATCAGCGCCATTGCGAAAGGCGTGCACATAGTAGGAGTCCTGTAGCAGATTCTCATGCCCCGTGCCCTTGAGATAGTCGCGATAGAGGTCCACGTTCGGACGATTAAGCGCGTTCATCGCTTCAGAAATTCGGGGAAGGTTGTCGGGATGGCCAGCTTTCAGGAACCGCCTTAGCCAAGGCAGCATGCGCGGCGCATAGGACCATCTGACGTTAAGCGGTCCTTTTGGGTCCAGCAGCCATTTTGGAACTTGCTTCCAAAGTCCGGGCATGGATTGCGGAATGCAACTCCACGGAGAGATTACACCAGCGTTGCCATGGCTTGCTCCGCTGGCAGGGTCATTGCGGTCGATCAGCTCAACAGAAAATCCCTTCTCCAGCAAAGAAAGCGCCGTACAAATCCCCACAATCCCGGCGCCCAGAACAAGAACCTTGATGTCAGGCATTTTCCGGGTCCGCAGGCTGCATTCGCTTGCTGGCAGCGACCTGCTGGACCAACACGGGCAGGGTCAGGAAAAGCGCAAACATGTCGCTCTTTGTGCCCGGGGCCACCATGAATACAGCTGCAATCCCGATCACCCAACGCATTGTACGTGGCATAGGGGCAATGAAATAGGCGCTAACAGCTGTGGCCATCATAGCCACACCAACACCACAGGTCAGCGTGGTTTGCAGGAATTCACTCCATGTAAAGTAATCACCAAGCACGATCAGCATTGCCGGAGAGTAAACAAACACCATCGGCACCATTAACTTGGCCATCCCAAGGGAAAACGCCGAGAGACCGGTTTTGAACGGATCGGCCCCGGCAATGCCCGCCGCCGCGTAGGCAGAGGCGCACACGGGCGGAGTAATCTCTGAGATCACGCCATAGTAAAGGACGAACAGATGCGAAGCCAAAGGCGGCACACCCAGATTGGCCAGTGCGGGTTGGGCCACTGTCGCAAGCATAATGTAAAGCGCCGTGGTCGGCAGACCTGCCCCCATCAAGATGCAGGTCATCGCGATCAGGATCAGCGATATGAACAATTGCAGGCTTGAGATTTCAACCTCAAAGAACGGGATCCACGCGATCAACCACAGCACGTTTTCCGCCAACGTCAGGGACCCGTCCGCAACCATGAATCCCAGCCGGAAACCGAGGCCGGTTGAATTAACCACACCTACGACAATTCCGATTGCAGCAACTACAGCACCAACTGACAGCGCGTATTTTACACCCAAAACAGCGCCGTCCATCACGTCTCGGATCGACATTCGGTGCATAGGATTGACAAAGCCAACGATCAGCGCTGCGGTGATGCCCCAGAATGCCGCCATATGCGGGGAAAAACCGCTAAACAACACATAGATCAGAACGAACAGCGGGATAGACGCAGGCCAGCCGCGCTTGATGACATTCCAAAGCTGCGGGATTTCTTCCTCTGGCACTCCTTTCAGGCCCAGGCGTTTCGCCTGAAAATGCACAATTAGCAACACGCCGATATAGTGCATTGCAGCGGGAACCGCCGCAGCCAGAACGATGGTTGTATAGGGGACCTCCAGAAATTCAGCCATGATAAAGGCGGCTGCCCCCATAATCGGAGGTGTGATCTGGCCACCCGCACTAGAGGCCGCCTCAACCCCGCCCGCAAGATGGCCGGGATACCCCATCTTTTTCATGTTCGGGATGGTTAGCGATCCGGTGGATACCGTGTTGGCGATCGAGCTGCCCGAGATCGTACCGAAAAAGGCTGAGGATACGACACTGACCTTGGCCAGTCCGCCTGTGTAGCGTCCTGCAACAACCGTGGCGAGATCAACGAAAAGCTGCCCCAGACCCATGCGCTGCGCTAGCACACCAAAAAGAACGAAGTGGAAAACCACGGTCGACACGATCCAAAGCGTGACGCCGTAAATACCTTCTGAGGGGAAATACATGTTGTTGATATATTGCGACCACGAGATGCCGGGATGCATAATGATCTGGAACGGCATGTAGGGTCCAAAGACCGCATAAATCGTGAATACGCCGATGATGATCGGCACAACGATCCCCAAGGTGCGGCGAACGGCCTCGAGCAGAACAATGATCAACACGGTCCCAAAGACAACATCAATGGTCCAAGGGTCCCCTTGGCGCATGACCTGATCGACCATCTGGATGTGAACACCCAGGATCGTCACATCAATCTCGTACCACGTGACGCCAATATAAAGCGACGTTACAATCCCCGCGACAATGAACACCCAATCCCAGATCGGGACATTGCCAAAGCGCCACCATGTGTTGGCTTGCATCGGCTGGTTGCGGTCGCGCTTGAGCATCGGGAAGCTGATGAAAACCAGTAAGATCACACCAGACATGTGAAAGCCCATATGCCAGTAATCGACCGGCACACCGATGCCTGCTGTCACATAGTGATAGGCAGCAAAAACAAGCGAAAAGAGGAAAACGAATTTGACAAGCCAAGGGCCGATCGTTCGGGTTTGAAGGGCTGAATCGTACTTCTTCTCAAGTTCTTCAGCCTTGTCCACGTCAAAGATTGCCATGCCTGTCTTTCTGACTTCAATATTTGGGGGGGGCGCCTGTGAGTAGGCAGATCAGAGCGGGCAAAGAAATGCCCGCTCCTATTTAGGAAGGATCAGTCGATCATCCCGACTTCTTTATAGAACCGCTCAGCGCCAGGATGCAGCGGGATCAAAACGCCAGTCAAAGCGGTTTCCATCTGGATTGCCTTGCCCTTTGCATGCCCTTTATCAAGCAAGCCGCGTGTCTTGTCGCTCCAGAGCGCCTTGGTGATCTGATAGACCAGTTCTTCGTCCTGATCGACCGACGTGATCAACTGACCATTTACAGCCACAGTGGACGTATCGACCGTGATGTTTTCATATACGCCAGCCGGGATCATGCTGTGAACATAGTAAGGAATGATGCTGTTGATCGTGTCGCGCTCTTCATCCGAGAAAGAATAAAGCTCAAAACCCTTGGTCGAACCAAGCTGGATCAACGCAGCAAACGGTGTGCCGCCAGCATAAAAGAATGCGTCCAACTGACCATCGGCCAGACGCTGGGCACTTTGGCCAAGGCTCAGTTCCTGCTCGTCCGCATTGATGCCATAGTGCTTCAGGATCATACGGACAGATACTTGCGTCCCAGACCCCGCAGCGGCCACACCAACGCGCATGCCCTCCAAACCTTTTAAGCTGTCGATTGATGTGCCGTTGGCCAACACAAGATGCATGTCTTCGGGATAAAGATTGGCGATCACGCGGATATTGTCTTTGGGCGTTCCCTCGAACTTGCCTTCGCCATTGTAGCCCTGAACAACGCTTTGCGCACCGGCCAGACCTGCATCAAGTTGGCCAGCATGGATCGCGTTGACGTTTGCAACAGAGGCGTTTGTTGACACGGCAATTGCGACCAGACCGGGTACACCGCATGTGCCGCCTTCTTCACAGGACCGCGAACCGGGAGGGCTGGAAATCGCGTTTGCAATCAAGCCACCGATTGGAAAGTAAGTGCCACCGGCACCACCTGTTCCGATACGCCAGAACTTCATATCTTGGGCAGAGGCAGCTCCAGCTGCCATCATCAGCCCGACCGCGGCGGCCACAATTTTATGTCTTAGTTTCATCTTCACTCTCCGTTGGTTGTTTTTGACTGCGATGCAGCTTGCGGTGTCATCGCTTGGGCACTTGGCAAAAGATCAATCTACAAAGAACCGATTATTAGGCAGGTTCTGCAAGCCCGCCCCCCAATGCCGTCCCACGGGGCAGTTGGCCGTTTCGCGATTGTCATGGCTTCTGTTCCCTCTGTTGGAACCTCCACCGCACCGACTCATTAAGCACAGTGATGGCCTTACCCTAAGTTTGGAGGCACGTTGCCATCCAATCAAATTCTTAAATGTTTTAATGTGATAGAAAAAATTTATAGGATATAATGATTGTGACTATCTCGACGGAGCAGAGGCATGAACTTGCGCCAACTTGAGGCCTTTCAAGAAGTGATGATAACCGGGTCTGTTACCGAAGCTGCGCGCAACATGGGGCGTACCCAGCCTGCGGTCAGCGCAATGATTGCGGCACTTGAGCAATCTGTCGGCTACAGCCTGTTCGAACGCCGCCGAGGCCGCCTGCATCCGGTTCCCGAGGCGCATTATCTGCTTACTCAGTCCGGCACGATCCTGAATGATCTGGGCAAGCTGCGCGATAACATGAAGTCAGTGGCGCAATTGAAAGGTGGACATCTCAAGATCGCCTGCCTGCCAGTTTTTGGAGAGATACTCATGCCGCGCATCATCTCAAGCTTTGTAAAAGACCGAGAAGATGTTTCAGTCTCGCTGGTGAGTCATTCCTCGGAAAGGGTTTACGAACGGCTTGCCTCGCAACAATTTGACATCGGATTGGCCGAGGCGGCGGTTACATCTCCACTCGTGCAACGAGAGGCTTTTGCCATGAATTGCCTCTGTGCGCTGTCCGTCGATGATCCTCTGTCAAAAAAGCCCATAATCCGACCCTCTGATCTAACCAACAAGCCCATGACCACTTTCCTACCTGGTCATTTCATTCGGGCACAGGTTGAAAAGGCTTTCGCACAAGAGCAGATTGACCTGTCGATCCGGTTCGAAATGCAGAATGCAGCATCACAATTTGCATTTGTCGAGGACGGGCTGGCTTGGGCCATGATGAGCCCAATGAGCGCCCATTACTACCATCAGTCAAAGTTCGGTGCCCCCCGTATTACCTTCAGGCCGTTCGAACCAAATGTCGTATACGAAATCGCCGTCCTGACTCCTGCGCATGCTCCGATCTCAAATCTCGCGCGTGCCTTTGCAAAGACACTCAGCGCAGAAGTTGTTCGCGTGGCCCAAGCTGGAACATCAGGATAACGGCCTGATGTAACCCGGCGAACGCTCGTTTTGATTGATCGAAAAACTGGTAGGCACCCCAGCCACGGTCTTGGCTGATTGCAGTCATTAATCCCATGTTATGACGCAGCGGTTGCCGCCCGCATTTCGGACATTCATACAGGCCACCGCCATCACAGAGCATTGATGACCCGTCGCGGACGAAGTGGGTCTTTTCTGCGTTTGCTCTATCGTCGGCACAATACAACGACTTGATACACCTCCGCAGCAAAGTGCTTTTGGCGCGATTTCAAAGGAATTGGTCGGAAAAGCGTATGCCTCATGCCGAGAAATGCCTGAGATTGTGCAGGTATGAGAATTCTCTGACTCCTCGGACAATCGGCACATCGACCAAGTGAGAAACGCGCGCGCATGAAAAAGCTGGGCCTTGACGCTACGGACATTCGTATCCTCAGTGCCGTCCAGCAACATGGACAACTGAGCAAAACGCGTCTGGCCGAGCTTGTGAACCTATCCCCAACGCCGTGCTGGGCACGGCTCGATCGGTTGAAGGCTGCAGGCTATATCCGCGGCTATCACGCCGAATTGGCGCTGGAGCGGATCATAGATTTCACCCAAGTCGTCGTCACGGTCTCACTTGGGTCGCATCGCAAGGCAGAGTTCCTTCGCTTCGAAGACTACATCATGAAAGTGGACGAGGTCATCGATTGCATCGCGACCGGCGGTGGTATGGATTATGTGATGAAAGTCGCAACACATAGCCTAGCTTCCTTTCAGGCGGTCATGGAAGACATGCTTGCGGCCGAGCTCGCGATTGATCGCTACATGACCTACATCGCGACTCGTCAGATCAAAACCAGCAGACCGAATCTGGCAAAACTGATCGCAAAAAGCGAGAAATAATGGTCCAAGACTGAACGGTCTGTTACCGGCCTGATATTCGGTCTGAACGGCCTAATCCGCGCAAATTATCAGACCAAGAACATCCCAAATTTCAATCTAAGTCATCGCCAGGTTTCAACACTTCAATGGCCTGTCAG
Source organism: Paracoccaceae bacterium (assembly GCA_024742575.1). GTDB lineage: Bacteria > Pseudomonadota > Alphaproteobacteria > Rhodobacterales > Rhodobacteraceae > Marivita. The sequence goes on from JANSYF010000014.1 coordinate 9,594, forward strand.
GCCACCTGCTACGAGGGCGAAAATATGACACAAACAGACGACTTTGGCTTTGGCACACAAATCCGGAAATCCCCTTATTTCGACGCAACAGTTCGCTGGGGCGCAAAGGCTTTTTCTGTTTACAATCATATGTATATCCCCCGTGACTTTGGCGATCCCGAACAGAACTTCTGGAACCTCGTGAATGACGCAATCCTGTGTGACGTGGCCGTTGAGCGTCAGGTCGAAATCACGGGTCCGGACGCGGCTGCGTTTGTTCAGATGCTGACACCGCGCGACCTTTCGAAGATGGCTGTGGGCCAGTGCAAATACATCCTGATCACAAATGCCCAAGGCGGCATTCTGAACGATCCGATCCTGCTACGTCTGGCGGAAAACCACTTCTGGATCTCGCTGGCGGACAGCGACATCCTGCTTTGGGCGCAAGGCGTGGCCGTGCACTCCGGACTGGATGTCACGATCAGCGAACCCGATGTGTCGCCACTTCAGTTGCAGGGCCCCAAATCAGGTGAAATCATGCGCACCCTGTTTGGCGACAGCATCATGGACCTGAAATACTACTGGCTGCGCGAAGTCGATCTGGATGGCATCCCGCTCATCGTCTCGCGCACCGGCTGGTCGAGCGAGTTGGGCTACGAACTTTACCTGCGCGATGGGTCGAAAGGCGATCTTCTCTGGGAACGGATCATGGCAGCGGGCATGGAGTTTGGCCTCAAGCCGGGCCACACATCCTCGATCCGCCGGATCGAAGGCGGTATGCTGTCGTATCATGCGGATGCAGATATCAACACCAACCCGTTTGAATTGGGTTTCGACCGCCTCGTGAACCTTGACATGGACGCAGAGTTCATCGGCAAGGCTGCGCTGCGCCGCATCAAGGAAGAAGGCCCCAAGCGCAAGCAGATCGGTTTGGTCATTGATTGTGACCCACTCACAGGTCCGAACACGACCTTTTGGACAATCAACCAAAGCGGTGAGGAAATCGGCAAGGTGACATCGGCGGTCTATTCGCCCCGCCTTGAGAAGAACATCGCGCTTGCGATGGTTGCGGCAGACGCAGCGGTTCTAGGTGCGGACGTCGAAGTCGTGACAAAATCCGGCCCGACCAAGGCGACAGTGGTCGAATTCCCCTTCTACGACCCCAAGAAACAGATCGCGGCGGCGTAACCCGCCCGTTTGGATCACATGTGGCGCGGGCACCCTCGGGACGCACGCGCCACCGCTATCTTCATCTTCGCAAGAGACTTCAGACATGTCCGATCTTTCCATCGAGCTGCACTGGCAGCGCGCAGAACCCGTGTTTGCGACCGGCACTTATTCAAACGCACATACCGTGCAGATGAACAGATTGTACGACATTACCGTCGACTCTGCCCCAGATTGGGGCGGCGATCCGTCGAATACCAACCCCGAACAGGCTTTGGCTTCAGCGCTTTCAAGCTGCCACATGATGACCTTCCTCGCTCTGGCGGCCAAGGCTGGATGGCCCGTGGCAAGCTATCATGACTATGCCGTGGCGCATCTTGGCAAGAACCCGAAAGGTCAGATGTCGGTCACGCGGATTGATCTGCATCCGGTGGTGCGGTTCGACACGGGTTTCTCTGTGACCGACGCGCAATTGGCCGAAATGCAGGATCGGGCGCACCGCTACTGCTTTATTGCCAACACGCTGGCCGACAGTGTCGAAATCAACATTTGCTAAAGGACTGCCCCATGCACACGGATCAAATTCTTCTTAGCGATCTGGGCGATGACGGCATTCTGCGCCTGACGCTCAATGACGTGAAACGGCGCAATGCGCTGTCCGAAGCGATGCTGGCTGAACTTGGCACGGCATTCGCGGATGCAGGCCGCAATCCGTTGGTCCGGGTGATCGTTCTTGCGGCAAACGGGCCAGCCTTTTGCGCTGGTCACGATCTGAAGGAAATGACTGCCGGGCGCAGCGGTCCTGACGGCGGCAAAGCGTATTTCACAAAGGTCATGGCCCTGTGTTCGGGGGTGATGCAGCGCATTGTCACCTGCCCCAAGCCGGTCATTGCAGAAGTCTCAGGTATCGCTACGGCCGCAGGCTGCCAATTGGTGGCAAGCTGTGATCTGGCCATTGCCGCCGAGACCGCACAATTCAGCACACCCGGCGTTCACATTGGCCTGTTCTGTTCCACCCCCATGGTCGCCCTTTCGCGCAACGTTTCAAACAAACACGCCATGGAAATGCTGATGACCGGCGACATGACCCCTGCCAGCCGCGCTGCCGAAATCGGCTTGGTCAACCGCGTCGTGGCCGAGGCTGCGCTGCAGGCCGCCACCGCTGAAATGGCCCGCAAAATTGCGTCGAAATCAAGCATGACGCTGGCAACCGGAAAACGCGCCTTTTACGCGCAGCGCGAGATGCCCTTGGCCGAGGCCTATGATTATGCCAGCCAGGTGATGGTGGACAACATGATGGCACGGGATGCAGAAGAAGGGATCGGCGCATTCATCGAAAAACGTGCCCCCCAGTGGCAGGACGCCTGAAACATGACCACAAACCCCTACAACACCGATCTGGATCGCAACCCGGCGAACCACCAACCGCTGACGCCGCTTACCTTTCTGGAACGGGCGGCCATGGTGTTTCCCGACCACACAGCGATCATCCATGGTGACTTGCGGCGCAGTTATGCAGACTTCTACGCGCGGTCACGGCAATTGGCTTCAGCGCTGGCGCAGCGCGGGATCGGACGGGGGGATACGGTTTCAGCGATGTTGCCGAACATTCCGGCCATGCTAGAATGCCACTACGGCGTGCCCATGAGTGGCGGCGTTCTGCACTCGATCAACACACGGCTCGACGCCGCGATCATCGCATTCCAGCTTGATCACGCGATGTCGAAGATCGTCATTGTCGACGCGGAATTCCTGCCGCTGATGCAAGAGGCGTTAGCGTTGGCGCAAGTCAGCCCCACGGTGATCCTTGTCGATGACCCCGAATATGTCGGCGCGCGCGCGACGTTTGATGGTGCCGCATATGAAAGCTTTCTTGATGGCGGCGATCCGGGCTTTGCCTGGCTCATGCCCGAAGACGAATGGGACGCGATTTCGATCAACTACACCTCTGGGACAACAGGCGATCCGAAGGGTGTCGTCTCGCACCACCGGGGCGCATACCTTCTGGCACAGGGCAACGCCCTGACCACCTCGATGCGGAAACACGCCGTCTACCTGTGGACGCTGCCGATGTTTCACTGCAACGGCTGGTGCTTCCCGTGGACGCTGTCAGCGATCATCGGAACCCATGTTTGCCTGCGACAGGTCCGCGCTGCACCGATCTGGGCCGCATTGGCCGACGAAAAAGTCACGCATCTTTGTGGTGCGCCGATTGTGATGTCGCTGCTGATCTCTGCGCCCGCTGACGAGCAACGCGCGCTTGACCATACGGTGCAGTTCTTCACTGCCGCAGCACCGCCGCCGGAAAAGCTGTTGGCCGAGATGAAGACTGCAGGGTTTGACGTCACCCACCTTTACGGGCTCACTGAAACCTATGGGCCTGCCGTCGTGAACGACTGGCACGAAGACTGGTCATCCCTTCCCAGCCCCGAACAGGCCCGGCTGAAATCACGCCAGGGCGTGCGCTATCTACCCCTAGAAGGATTGGATGTGCTTGACCCTGAAACCATGCACCCGGTTCCCCGCGATGGCAAAACGATGGGCGAGGTCATGTTCCGTGGCAACGTCGTGATGAAAGGCTATTTCCGAAACGCTGTGGCAACGCGGAAAGCCTTTGAGGGTGGCTGGTTCCATTCCGGCGATCTTGGTGTGGTGCATCCCGACGGGTATATCCAGCTCAAGGATCGGTCCAAAGACATCATCATCTCGGGCGGCGAGAACATCTCGTCCATCGAAGTGGAAGAGGTGCTATACAGCTACCCTGCCGTAGAAATTGCGGCTGTCGTCGCAATGCCGCACGAAAAATGGGGCGAAACCCCCTGCGCGTTTATCGAAGCGGCACCGGGTCAAGACATCGACACAGACGCCTTGCGTGCATGGTGCCGCGAGCGATTGGCGGCCTATAAAGTTCCGGGAAGGTTTATCATTACCAGCAATCCCAGAACGTCGACCGGCAAAATCCAGAAATTTGCCCTGCGTGAGTACGCGAGAGAATTGGCTGAACAAACCTGAAACAGCATCTGAACAATAACGCCGAACCAGTTTTAGTTCCCACGACAACTTCAAGGGCCATAGTAAAACTGGCATTGCAGATACCCGGCGTTAACAGCTCAGCGGTCAATGCACTCGCTCGTTTGTTAAAGCGGTTTGGACAGGGTGTCCGGCCCGACATCGGAATATGACCTCAGCCCAAGCTGTCCAAGGGCGCGGTTCAGCTCCAGCAATAAAAGATCGAACGCGCGCTCTGCCCCCTCGGCACCGCCAGCACCAACTCCGTAGGCCAACGCGCGGCCTGCCAAAGTGAAATCCGCACCCAGCGCCTTGGCACACAGCGTGTCCGAGCCGCGCCTTATGCCGCTGTCAAGCACAACGGCGATGCGACCACCCAAGGCAGAGGCAATTGGCGGAAGCGCTTCGATCGTCGGTTGGCCAAAGGCCACTTGGCGGCCACCATGGTTCGACACGACAATGCCATCACAGCCAATGTCGGCACAGTTCACCGCGTCTTCGGGGTGCAGGATGCCTTTTACCAGCAGTTTACCTTTCCACCGCTCGCGCAAACGTTTCAGATGTTCCCAAGTGAACCCCGGCATGATCAGCGTCTTTTGGACCTCGGCGTAGGAAGTCGCGTTCTTTAAAAGATCGGCATAGTTGGCCACGTTCGGCGTGCCGTGGCGCAGGCTGGCCAGCGACCAGCGCGGCTTCAACGCGCATTGCAAAACAACCTCGGGAGTAAAGCGGAAGGGTACGGCAAGCTGGTTGCGTATGTCGCGGTCGCGTTTGCCTGCGGCGGGCACGTCAGCGGTGACCATCAGCACCGGATAGCCCGCGGCCTCGGCGCGCGACACCAGCCCTTCGGTGACATCGTTGTCACCAGAGACGTAAAGCTGGAACCAGCCATTGCCATCCGCCGCCTCTGCCAAGGCCTCAAGCGGGGTTGAGGCGGCTGAGGACGCTGTGTAGGGTATGTTCTTTGCCTTGCACAGCCGCGCCAGCATCAGGTCTGCCCCGGGCCAGAAGGCGTTGAGCATGCCAATCGGAGCCATCCCAAATGGTGTGTCAAAGCGCTGCCCGAACATCGTCACACCTGTGTCAATGCGGCTGACGTCGCGCATGTAGCGCGGCGTCAGTTCGACCTCTTCGAAGGCCTGTGCGTTGCGCCGCAGGTTGCGTTCACCCTCAGCCCCTCCATCAACCAGGTCAAAGGCAAAGCGCGGAATGCGGCGCCGGGCGATCTCGCGCAGGTCGTCGATGCAGGCGGCACGGTCAAGGGTCTGGGCCGGAAACATCAGATCGACCAGCCGCCATCAATGGCAATGGCCTGCCCGGTGGTGAACGCGGACATGTCGCTGGCCAGATAGCACACGACTTCGGCGATTTCCTCGGGCTGGCCAAGCCGACCCATGGGCTGTCGTGCCTTGAACGCGGCTAATGCGGCATCGAAATCTCCAGTCGCCGCCAACCTATCGTTGAGCGAGGGGCTTTGCACTGTGCCGGGACAGATTGCATTGCAGCGGATGCCATCTTTGACGAAATCAGCGGCAATGGATTTGGTCATGCCGATGATCGCCGCCTTCGAGGCCGCATAAGCGAACCGTCGCGGCGCGCCCTTTTCGCTACTGACAATAGAGGCGATGTTGACGATGGACCCGGCGCCCTTGTCCAACATGCCGGGCAAGGCGGCCTTGGTCACTTCGAACAGCGCGCGGGCATTCAGGTCGAACGATCGGTTCCACGCAGTGGCATCGCAATCCAGGATCGTGCCATCATGCACCCAACCTGCACAATTCACCAATATGTCGAACGGCCCAAGCCCGGTTACCAAGGCGTGCACGGCTTCGGTATCTGTCACATCCAGACGTTTGCCAGTGATGCCCGCATGGCTGGCCTGAAGATCGGCCAAAGCATCCTCGGCAATATCGGTTGCGATCACGGTTGCGCCGCGCGCGGCCAGCATTTCGGCTGAAGCCCGGCCAATGCCGTTGGCTGCGGCTGTGACCAATGCGGTCTTTCCAATCAGTGTCTGTTCCATGTCGGTCCTTTCATCGCGCCATCCAACCGCCGTCGACGGTGATGGTGCTGCCATGGCAATAATTGGCCGCGTCAGATGCAAGAAACACCGCGGCGCCCGCGATCTCGGATGGTTCGGCAAAACGGCCTGCCGGGATCCGCTCTAGCAAAGCGCGGGACCGGTCAGGATCATCGCGCAGCGCCTGCGTGTTGTCTGTTGCGGTGTAGCCCGGTGCGATAGCGTTGACGTTCACCCCATGCGGGGCCCATTCGTTGCAGAGTGCGCGGGTCAGCCCTAGTACGGCGTGTTTACTTGACGCATAACCCGGCACGCGCAAGCCTCCCTGATGGCTTAGAACCGAGGCCACAGTGATAATCTTGCCCGTGCCAAGCGCCACCATATGACGCCCTGCCGCCTGCGACAGCAGCCAGACGGAATCAAGATTTACAGACATCACCCGGCGCCACTCTTCCAGTGGCATCTCTGTGCTGTCTTCGCGGTGAATGATCCCAGCGTTGTTCACGAGGATATCAAGCCCGCCAAGCGCGTCCTTGGCAAAACCAACCACCTGAGTGGCGGCAGCCTCGTCCATGCCGGTAAAGTCGGCTTTGACGGCGACGGCACTGCGTCCCATGGCTTCGATCTTGCCCTGCACCACTTCGGGAGCGTGGCTGTGAAACGTCAACGCCACATCGGCCCCGGCAGAGGCAAGGGCAAGGGCGATGCTCTCGCCAATGCCAGTGGCCCCACCGGTGACAAGGGCACGACGCCCCGTCAGGTCAAAGGGATTGCTCATGTCAGTAACGGTTCGCAATGGGCAATTCTTCCGCCGGGAAGAGACTGATCACTTCACAGCCGGTTTCGGTCACGACCACCTCTTCTTCGATCCGGGCAGCGGAATAGCCATCGGTTGCGGGGCAATAGGTTTCCAACGCAAAGACCATACCGGTCTTGATTTCCATCGGGTGATCCATGCTGACCGCACGACTGATGATGGGCCGTTCATGCAGCGCCAGACCAAGTCCATGTCCGAACTGCAGGCCAAAGGCCTGATCTTCGTTGTCAAAACCAAGCGACTGTGCCGTTGGCCAGACCTCGGCCACCTTGTCTGTGGTCACACCCGGTTTGATCATCGCAATAGAGGCGTCGATCCATTCACGCGCTTTCACATAGGCATCGTTTTGCGACGGCGTCGCGCGACCCACGTTGAAAGTCCGGTAATAGCAGGTCCGGTATCCTTGATACGACTGGAGAATATCAAAGAAAGCCTGATCGCCGGGGCGGATCAGACGGTCGGTAAAGTTGTGCGGATGCGGGTTGCAGCGCTCGCCGGAAATGGCGTTGATCGCCTCCACGTCGTCTGAACCCATTTCATAGAGCAACTTGTTGGACATCGCGACGATGTCGTTTTCGCGCACACCGGGTTTCAGCTCTTCGTAGATCATGTGGTAGACGCCATCGACCATGGCGGCCGCCTGCGTCAGAAGCTGGATTTCGTCCCAGTTCTTGATCTCGCGTGCAGCCAACATGATCTGCTGGCCATCTACCACGTTGATGCCTTCTTCCAGCAGTGCGTGGAACATTGCCGTTTCGGCATAATCCACACCCACTGGCATATCCGCCATGCCTGCATCCTTGATCAATTGCGCGATCATCTTGGCGTACTTGCGCATCAAGCCGAATTCCGGCGGGATGGTCCCGCGCATGCCGACCACGCCAGCCAAACAGTGATCCGGTTCCAGCCAATCCGAATAGCGCTTGTGATGCACAGCAGCAGAGCCGAAATCCCAGACATAGGGGGAATCGTCCCCTGTCAGCAGACAGAACCGGCACATCTTGTCCCGTTCCCATTCGCCGATCTTGGTCGCGCTGACATAGCGGATGTTGTTGACATCAAACAGCAACAGCGACCCGGCATTAGAGTTTTGCAGGGATTGCCGGGTGCGCGCCAGACGATAGCGACGCAAGCGATCATGGTCGACGCGCTTTTCGAAATCGACCGAGGTGTGACCCCAAGCCGGGATTTTGTCACGCCATTCCCAATTGGTTTCAAGATCCTGCGGTGTCAGCAGGTTGGGCATCAGTGCATTGCCGGGGCGTTCGGACATGGGATTACTCCTTACGGGTGCAGCGATGTGCACCCGGTGTGTTACGAAAAAGGCTGAAAAGTTGGGGTGGTCTACTTGGTGACCCAGCCCCCATCGATCGAGATCATCTGACCCGTCATGTAATCGCTGTCATCGCTGGCCAGAAAAGACGCAGTGCCGATGATGTCCTTGGGATACGACACCCGCTTGATCACAAGCGCGCTGTCCACAATATCCTCATAGGCTTGGCCTTCGCGTTCCTTGAAACCGATCTCGACAAGGTCCTTGTCCAGTTGTTCCCAAAGCGGAGTGACCACGACGCCCGGCGCGTAGCCGTTGACGGTGATGTTGTGTTCGGCCAGACCCAGCGCGCCGCATTCGGTGAGCGCGAGACAGCCGTATTTCGAGGTGCAATAGACCGTCACATCCACCAGCGGCTTTTTCGACGCAATTGAGCCCACGTTGATCAGCTTGTAGGGGTGATCCTCCATCGGGCCCTGGGCGATCATCTGGCGGGCGGTTTCCTGCATGCCCAGCCACATAGCCTTGGTGTTGACGTTCATGATCATGTCCCAGTTGTCTTCATCGATATCCATGAAGAACCGGGGTTTGTTCAAACCTGCGTTGAACAGGCCCACGTTGATGGACCCAAAGGCTTTGACGGTGGCGGCCACGGCGGCTGCGTTGTCTTCGCGCTTGGTCACATCCATTCGGACCGCAATTGCCTTGCCATTGCCTTCGGCGTTGATGGCATCGGCAACCTGCTGTGCAGTGTCGCCGTCCAGATCACCAAGGCAGACGTTTGCACCTTGTGCTGCAAACGCGCGGGCGTTGGCCTCCCCCATGCCGCGTGCGGCACCGGTGATCAGGATGTTCTTACCTGTTAGGCGATTGGGGTCCATGGTCTCTCCTCCTTTGTCGCGTCTATTCGCGGGGTTTTATCAAAACGTCTGCACGAGCTTGGGCACGGCGCAGCGTGTCGCGCGGCGATGAGATCCCGCGCAACATGTCGTGAAACTCTTCGCCACAGATCTGGATGATCTCGGCGATCTCGGGCACCGGGGGGCGCGGCCAGAATTGCAGCTCGTCACGCCAGGACATGCCGTCCACCGCCTCAAAAATCGGAGAGGCGCGGCGCACCTCCGGATCCGAACCGACGGAATAGCGCGGGTTGGTGCGGCTGCCGTTCTGGACATACAGCTTTTGCGCCTCGGGCGAAGTGAAGACCTGCAAGGCCTCGACCGCTGCAGGAATACGCTCGGGCGACAGGTTGGCCGGAATGCCCATGGCATAACCGCCGACCGGGGCCACCGGCGTTGCCCCTGGCCCGGCTGGATGCGGTAGATACCCGGTCTGCCCATGCGCAGGCGAGGTTTCATCCAATTCAAAATAAGGTGCCAGCAGGGTGTAGCCATAGGCCATCGCCACACTGCCCGCCGCATAGGGGCGGACGCGCTCGTACCAAGACATCGACAGGATATCGGGCGGCGAATATTTGAGCAGGTCCAGCAGATATTCCGCCGCCTGCAAACCCGCCTCGGTGTCGATCGTCGGACGGTACCGGCGTTGGCTCAGGTGATCGGTGTCAAAGCCGCCCGCGAATTCCGGCAAATCCAACACCGGCTGGCCGAAATCCGCCATTGTCATGAGAACCGTATGTCCCAGCGCCGTGCCCCGTGCGGCGTTCCACGCGATACCGTAACGTCCGCGTTTGGGATCGTGCAGAAGGCTGGCAGCATGCAACAGCTTTTCGGTGGTGGTTGGTGGTTCCAACCCTGCTTCTGCGAATTGATCACGCCGATAGAACAAAAGTTCAGGTGTGGTCTGCGCAGGTACGCCGTAGGCGCGTGCGCCCCAGTGGGTGGCCCGCCACCCCGCAGTATGGAAATCAGCTGGATCAAGCCGCGACAAATCCATTGCTTCGTCCAGCGGCATAAGCACACCTTTTTCCGCGAACTCACCAATCCAAGGCAGGTCCACTGCGATAATGTCGTATCGACTTGTTGGGCGCTCCGAATTGCGCAGAGCCTCTTCGCGCAGTCTGTCGATGGAAAACGCACGCTGATTGATCTGCGTGCCGACAACCTGTTCGAACTGCCGCTTAAGATGATCCATGACCATGAACGTCGGGTCGCCATGCACCAGAACACGAACGCCGCCCGACACCTTGAGCGGTTCGCTGCGCACGGTTAGCGGCGGAATGGACTGGGCCGAGGCGTAGCTTCCGCCATAGTAATAGTCGCGCGCATCATCAGAACGGTGCTCGCCACCAAAGCGTTGTTCGGCAAGCCTGCGGACACGATCTGATACCTGCATCCACTGTGCCAGCAATTTGTCGCTGGGATGCATGGAATAGCTTTTGCCCGTCCGGGTGCGTGGACGCTGTTCAATCAGGCCTGCGTCGACCATGTCTTTGAGCCTGCGGGTCGCAGTTGCATAGGGCACACGGCTTGCCCCGATAAGCGAAGTGGGCGTGATCACCTTAGCACCGAAATGCCCCTGCATGAGATGTAGTGCCATGCGCAGATTTGGGTTGGGGGCGACAAGATCGATGGTGTCCTCAACCTCGTCGCTGAGCGCCTCAAGAAAAGATACCATATCCAGCAATTCCGGTGCGCGACTGGCACCTGCCGGATGAGGATGGCTTTTTCCTGCGAGAGCGTTCATCAAGGGGTCTTTGTCCTTGTGTTTGGAGCGAGTGGGGCGTGCGGCAAATTTATCCGTTTTGGATTTTTCTGAACGCGACATCAGATTCCCTCTAAAATTGTCCAAAGTGGCATCCACAACATATGCGAAAAAAATCCATCCTGGATAAACATATATTCATTATGGATATTTTAGCTGACTGACGAAGGGTGTGTCGTGGTCAAAATGATTGCAGTCGTTCAGCGAAGGTGGCCCTGTGCCGTGGAGCGGTGCAAAGCGCCACCTTGGTCAAGCTGAAGACAAGAGGTTTAACGGGAGGACCCAACATGACACTTCGCAAGACACTTGCCATGACAACCGCGGCGACACTGGCCTTTACAGGCGCAGCCTTCGCGGACGGCCATGGAACCATGAAGATCGGCATCACGCAGAACAACGTCGGTGTCGACAGCTACCAGACAACTTATGAAAAAGCCTTCATCGCCGCCGCCGAAGCCAACGACAAAGTTGAAGCCGTCGTGCTTGACGCGGGCGGTGACGTGGCGCGCCAGATTGCGCAGATGGAAGACCTGATCCAGCAGGAAGTCGACGCAATCATTATCTGGCCGACCAACGGCGAAGCGGTGATCCCTGCGGTGCGCAAGGCCCACAACGCAGGAATTCCGGTCATCGTCACCAATTCCAACATCGCCGAAGCCGGGTTTGACTTTGTCAAATCGTTCTCCGGCCCGGACAACATCACCCAAGGATCGCGGTCGGCCGAGATCATGTGTGATCGCTTCAAAGCGTTGGGCATCGAAAACGAAGCCAAGGTTGTCCACATCACCGGCCAGCCCGGCTACACCACCGCCATCGAGCGCGCCAAGGGCTTTAACGACCGCCTGCCCGAGGTCTGCCCGAACGTCGAACAAATCGACGAGCAGCCCGGCGACTGGAACCGTGAAAAGTCCCAGCAGGTGATGGAAGCGTTCCTTGTCAAATATGACGACATCGACGGCGTCTATTCCGGTGACGACAACATGGGTGTTGGTGCCATGAACGCCGCAATCGCCGCGGGCCGCGAAGGCATCACCTTTGTGGGTGCCACCAACTTTGCCGTCGGTTACGAGGCGATGGAAGCGGGCACCTACTGGGGCTCGATCTACCAGTCGCCGGTGGATGACGCCGAAGCCGCGCTCAAGACCGCCATCGACGTGCTGAACGGCGAAGACGTTCCCTTCCTGAACTACTTCGACACGCCGAAGATCACCCAGGAAAACCAGAGCGAGTTCACCAAGCCGGTGTTCTAATCCTGCCCTCACGGGCGCGGGGCATGGGACACCATGCCCCGCGCAGTATTCCTGCATAATAAATAACAAGACTATTTAGGGAGGCATGCATGGGACGTGTGTCTGATCGCGTCTGCATCGTGACAGGTGCCGGCCGGGGCATTGGCCGCGCCATAGGCGAGGCCCTTCTGGCTGAAGGCGCAAAAGTCTGCTTTGCCGACATCAACGGTGACGCGGTCAGCGATGTAGCCAAAGCCGCATCCAGCGCAGGCCATGCTGGTCGGGCCACTTGGGCACAGGTGGACGTGACCAACCGTGGGCAAGTGCGCGCCATGGTCGCCCATACGGTCGAAACCTATGGCCGCCTTGATGTGAAATTCAACAATGCCGGCGTCAACAAACCGATGAATTTCATGGAAGTGACCGAAGAGAACTGGAATTTCATCATGGACGTCAACGGGCTGGGCTGCATGATCGGCATGCAAGAAGCCGCCCGCCAGATGATAGCGCAGGGCAGCGGTGGCAAGATCGTCAACACGGCCTCAATCGCCAGTCGTCAGGGCTTTGACAATGTCGCCCCTTATTGCGCGTCAAAATTCGCCGTGGTCGCACTGACTCAGTCGGGTGCGCGAGATTTGGCCAAGCATGATATCACCGTCACAGGCTTTGCGCCCGGTGTGGTGGCGACCGAAATGTGGGAACAGGTCGATCAAGACCTGATGGACATCGGTGCCGCTGAACGTCCGGGACAGGCGATGGAAGAATTTTCGTCCGAGATCCTAAAGGGCCGCGTGGCCCAGCCGGGGGATATTACGGGCACAACGACGTTCCTTGCGTCGAAAGACAGCGATTACATGACCGGGCAGATCGTGATGATCGACGGTGGTATGACGCTGGTCTGACCCGCACGACCATAAGCCTGCGATCTTTGGGAGGAGTTCATGGCCACACTGACGAAACAGCAGATCGGAACCGTTTTGGCGAAACAGGGCATCCTGATCGCCTTTGCGGTATTCATGGTCGCCTTCACCCTCGCCAATTCGAAATTCATCAGCGTTGACAACCTGTTCAGCGTGGTGCGGTCCTCGGCCATTCTGGGGGTCATGGCCCTTGGGGTGACGTTTGTGGTGATCAGCGGCAATCTGGATCTGTCGGTTGGCTCCATGATGTCGTTTTCGACAATCGTGGTGCTGGATCTGCATGATCAGATAGGCCCGGCCCTTGCGATTCCGGCGATGTTCGCCATGACGCTAAGTCTAGGGGCGTTCATAGGCTTTCTGGTGGGTTACCTCAGGCTCAATTCCCTGATTGTGACACTTGGCATGCTGTCTGCCATCCATGGGCTGACGCTCACCTATTCAGGCGGGCAGAACATGGATATCGCTGACAAAGAAGGCACTTGGTTCAGCGTATTTGGCCAAGGCTCGGCTTTGGGTATCCCAGTGCCCATCCTGATCTTTGTCGCTTTGGCCGCCCTGTTGGGCGTTGTGCTGGCCAAGACACCCTTTGGACGCAAAGTTTACGCCGTAGGTGGCAATGGCACCGCAGCGACCTTTTCTGGCATTCGGCGGGCACGCACAGTCTTTGCCTGCTACATCATCTCGGCCTTCTGCGTGGCCACAGCCGGACTGATCCAAGCCAGCCGCTCGCTTGGTTCGCAAAACACCGTCGGTCAAGGGTTGGAGCTTGAGGTTCTGGCCGCAGTCATCCTTGGTGGTGCATCGCTGCTGGGTGGTTCTGGCACGATCTTCAAAACGGTGATTGGCGTGCTGATCTTGGGTTTCATCCAGAATGGGCTGCTTCTGATCGGGCTTCAATTCTACGTCCAGTTTGTTGTGACGTGGGTCATCATCATCCTTGCGGTCTGGCTGGATATTGCAGCCAAGCGCGGCAAGCTCTTGTCGTCGATCGCGTGAGGAGGACGTCATGAAACCGGGAACACTCTCCAAGGCTTTGAAAAGCGGAGCGATCTGGGGCTTCATCGTGCTCGAGCTGATCTTTTTCTCGATCGCGGGCGAATACCTGTCGCTGTCGGATAAAGCGTTCATGGATTGGGAAAACATGCTGCTTTTGCTTAAGCAGTCGGCCCCTATCGGGATCATCGCGATGGGCATGACCATTGTCATGATCAACGGCAATATCGACCTATCCGTCGGCGCGACCTATGCCATCGCGGCGATTGTCCTGCTGGAAAGTATGACTTGGCCCATCTTTGCCGGGCTTGGCGACATGGTGATCCCGGTTGCGTGGCTGCTGGCGCTGCTGGTGGGCACGTGTCTGGGCGCATTGAACGGGTTGATCGTGTGGAAGACAGGCGTCGATGCCTTCATCGTGACACTGGGATCCATGCTGGGCTTTCGTGGCATCGTGTTCATGTTCAACGGGGAAAACCCCACCAGCCACCTGAACTGGACGCTGGTAGATTTTGCCGAGGCCGAGTTTCTGAGTCTGGCCACGGCGTCTTGGTTCCTGCTGGCGGTCACGCTGGTGATCTGGTTCGTGATGGCCAAGACGGTCCACGGGCGCAACGCCTATGCCATCGGCGACAACCGCGAAGCGGCGGTCAATGCAGGCATCCGGGTCGGGCCACACATGATGGTCAACTTTGCGATCATCGGCTTTCTGGCGGCACTTTCGGCAGTGGTGTTCTATTCCGAGTCCGGCTCGGTCAACCCCAATGACGGTCAGCTTTACGAGCTTTGGGTGATCACCGCCGTCGTCCTCGGCGGGACCAAGATCACCGGCGGCGCGGGCAGCGTGATCGGCACCTTTGGCGGCGTGATCGCCATTCAGCTTCTGCGCAAGGGGCTGGGACATATTGGTGCCGACACCTCGACCGTGAACCTTGTGATCGGGTTGATCCTGATCGTGGTGCTGATCCTTGATCGTCAATTGAACGTCAAAGGCAAAGAGGAGCTGAAGGTATGACCGATCCGGTTCTGCATCTCGACGACATCGTCAAGACCTTCCCCGGAGTACGCGCTTTGGACGGTGTCTCTTTCTCGGTCATGCCCGGCGAGGTGCACGCGCTGATGGGCGAAAACGGCGCGGGCAAATCCACCCTGATGAAGGTGCTGGGCGGGATTTATCAGCCCGATGGTGGTTCTATCCACGTCGGCAAAGAGCAGGTCACCATGTCCGGCCCGCTGGAGGCCAAGGCCAAGGGGATCGTCTTTATCCATCAGGAACTCAGCCTTGCCGAAGAACTGAGCGTGGCAGAAAACATCTATCTGGGCGAACTGCCCCGCAAAAGCTTTGGCCGCGTCGATTGGCGCAAGTTGTCTGACCAGACCAACACCATCCTGCAAAAGCTGAACGTTGGGTTTGATGCGACGACCCGCGTGGGGGACCTTTCCATCGCCAACCAGCAGATGGTTGAGATTGCCCGTGCCCTGACAGTGGACGCCAAAGCGGTGATCTTTGACGAACCCACCGCGTCGCTGACTGATGCGGAAAAGGTCGTGCTGTTTGACGTAATTTCCGATCTGCAAAAAGAAGGCGTCGGCATCATCTATATCTCGCACCGGATGGAGGAGATTTTCAAAATCACCGACCGGATCAGCATTCTGCGCGACGGACAATATCAGGGCACGGTAAACACCGCCGAAACCAACGAAGAGGCCGTCACCCAGATGATGATCGGCCGCAAGCTGGATCTGAGCCGCAATGAGACCCATCACGAACTGGGCGATGTGGCGCTAGAGGTGCGCGGATTAAGCTGTGGCAAGCTTTACCAAGACATCAGTTTCGAAGTGCGGCGCGGCGAAGTTGTGGGTTTCTACGGGCTGGTCGGCGCGGGCAGAACCGAAATTGCCGAAACGCTGTTCGGTCTGCGTGACCCAAGCGCGGGGCAGATCTTGCTAGACGGTGAAGAGGTGCGCATCACCTCGCCCAATGACGCCATCGCCCGCGGCATCAGCCTCGTGCCTGAAGACCGCAAGGGGCAAGGGCTGGTGCTGGGTATGAACTGCCGGGACAACATGACCCTGCCGCAGGTGCAGGACTTGACTTCTGGCCCGTTCGTGGCCGAAGGCGCCGAAGTGGCGATCTTTGACCAATACCGCGACCGGCTTGATATTCGCACCCCCGGCTGGAAACAGCTGGTCGGCAACCTGTCGGGCGGAAATCAGCAAAAGATCGTCATCGGCAAATGGCTGTCGATGCACCCCAATGTGCTGATCGTTGATGAACCGACACGCGGGATTGACGTTGGGTCGAAATCCGAAATCCACAAGCTGCTACGCGAACTGGCCGCGCAAGGCTATGCAGTGATGGTCATCAGTTCAGAAATGCCCGAGGTGCTGCATGTGGCCGACCGGATCGTGGCGATGTATTCGGGCCGGATCATGCGGACCTTCACCTCTGACGAGGTGACAGAGGATAGCCTTATTCAGGCGATCTCCGGCCTTGGTGGACATGAGGCCGCGTGATGCGCATTGGCTTTGCCGGACTGGGCCGCATGGGGACACCCATGGCGCGCAACCTTGCGGCTGCGGGATTTGACCTCACGCTCTGGAACCGCTCATTCGAAAAGGCGCAGGCCATGGCCGCCGAACTGGGATGCGCCGTGGCCGAAAGCCCGCGCGCGTTGTCGGATGCCTCGGATGTGGTTGTCACCATGTTGGCTGACGACCCTGCGTCTTTGGCAGTACATGACGGCCTTTTTGCCGGCGCTGCGCGTACCTATGTGGAAATGGGCACCATGAGCCCGGACCATATCTACGCGCTTCAGGCGTTGGCCCCCGAGGATACCACGGTGATCGACGCGCCGGTCTCAGGCGCGACACAGGCGGCAACCGATGCGCAACTTCTGATCATGGCAGGCTGCGACCAAGCGACAGCCGCGCCATTGTCCCGCTTGTTCGACGCCTTGGGCAAACAGACTATCTGCCTTGGCCGCCCCGGGGCTGGCGCCATCATGAAACTGGCGGTCAATTCCCTGATACACGGCATCAACCAGACCTTGGCCGAAGCCATGACACTGGCCGAGGCGGCGGGCATCGACAGCGTGCAGGCTTTTGACGTGATCGAAAACAGCGCCGCCTGTGCGCCGATGCTGAAATACCGCCGTCCCCTTTATCTGGACGAGACGGCACAGGACGTGACGTTCACCGTGTCGCTGGCCCGCAAGGACATGGAGGTCACAGCCATGCTTGCCGCAACACTCGGCACCGCGATGCCGCAAGGCCAAGTGACACTCGACACTCTGATGCAGGCCGAGGCGGCGGGCTTTGGCCCACGCGACATGGCATCCATCCTACCCTTTATGCGAAAGGAACGCCCATGAAAGCAGCCTTGTTTGTTGGTGGTTGGGAAGGCCACGCGCCGACCGCCTTTGCCGATTGGTACCGCGATCTATTGCAGGCCAACGGCTTTCAAGTGACCGTCTATGACACGCTCGAGCCGTTGGAACACCCCGAGACCCTTGCCGACCTGAACCTGATCACGCCAATCTGGTCCTCAGCCCGATCCGGGCACCGCGAAGAGTTCGGCAATATGACCAAACCGCAGGAAGACGGGCTGCTAAAGCTTGTGGGCAATGGCTGCGGGCTTGCGGGCTGGCACGGGCATATGGGGGATGCCTTTCGTGATCGGCCGACCTATCATTTCCTGATCGGCGGGCAGTTCGTGGCCCATCCGCCGGGCTGGCCCGACAACCTGCAACCTGCCGAGGATTACATCGATTACGATGTGACCATCTGCAAACCGGATGACCCTATTGTCAAAGGCATCCGAAGCTTCCGCCTCACCTCTGAACAATACTATATGCTGGTCGACCCCTCGAACGAAGTGCTGGCCACCACCACCTTTTCCGGTGACCACCTGTGGTGGATCGAAGGCACGGTCATCCCAGTTGTCTGGAAACGTCGCTGGGACAAGGGGCGCGTGTTCTATTGCTCCATCGGGCATGAATTGGACGACCTGAAGACACCACAAGTGACCGAAATCATACGCCGCGGCGCACTTTGGGCCGCCGCTGGAAAAAACATCTGATCAGATCGAAAGGACATTCCCGATGAAACTGCTGCGCTACGGTGCACCGGGTACCGAAAAACCCGGCCTTCTGGATGCGGCGGGCCGCGTGCGCGACCTGTCGGCCGTGATTGCTGATATCGGCGGGGATGCTCTGCGCCCTGAAGGCATCGCGGCCCTGCAAAAGCTCGATCCTGAAAGCCTGCCTCTGGTCGATGGCACCCCGCAAGAGGATTTGCGCCTTGGTGCCTGCGTTGGCAATATCGGCAAATACATCTGCATCGGCCTGAACTACGCCGATCATGCAGAAGAGGCAGGCATGCCGATCCCCGAAGAGCCGATCATCTTCAACAAATGGACCTCTGCGGTTTGCGGGCCGAACGACCCGATCCAGGTGCCCCGCGGCAGCGTCAAAACCGATTGGGAGGTCGAACTGGGCGTCGTGATTGGCAAGCCCGGCGTCTACATCGACGAAGCCAATGCAATGGACCACGTGGCAGGCTTTTGCGTCATCAATGATGTGTCAGAGCGGGACTTTCAGCTAAATCGCGCCGGCACATGGGACAAGGGCAAGGGCTGCGACACCTTTGGCCCGACGGGACCGTGGCTTGTCACCAAAGATGAGGTGGCGGACATGGACGCGCTCGAAATGTGGCTCGACGTGGACGGTGAGCGCATGCAGTCCGGATCGACAGCGACGCTGATCTTTCGCATTCCGCATATTGTGTCCTACTGCAGCCAGTTCATGAGTCTGCAATCGGGTGATGTCATCTCAACCGGCACGCCCCCCGGCGTCGGAATGGGCCAGAAACCGCCCCGCTATTTGCATGGCGGAGAAACGGTCACTTTGGGAATTTCAGGGCTGGGAGAACAAAAGAGCCGCGTTCAAAAGGCGCTGTAACGCCGGAATAAACGCTCGTTATGACTAAGCTTTCTGGCAACCGCTCATCGGTAAACCGGCATGGCATCCAAACCTCTCGGTTTTTAAATTGTGAGGTCATGCCGGTACCTGCGCTGCCGGCTGATCTATCAGCTTAAACGCGTCGTTTCAGGGAGCCAATCCCATGCCGTTGCCGTTGTCGATCATGGCCAAGCGGCAACTGGAAAATTGGATCCTGCCGACGATTTCTCCATTGAGATGGCCGCCGGGCATGAAGGAGGTTTCGTCACATCCAAAGCGCGACCAACGCGGCGGCTAAGGCGACAGAGACGGCCTCGTTTCGTGATGCACTTGGCGGAAACCCCATCACTTCCGCAGAAAATCAAGCAAATCAAACACCGCCATCGACACGAAAATGCCGAATTCCACACTGCTATCAGGCGGTTATGAGATAGCGATCGTGAGGAAAATGGCGGAGACGAAGGGATTCGAACCCTCGAGACCCTTCCGGGCCTACTCCCTTAGCAGGGGAGCGCCTTCGACCACTCGGCCACGTCTCCGTCGACCCGTCTAATAGCTGAAACAACCGGGGGCAAGCGCAAACCTGCGGGTTTTTTTCAATACCATTGAAACCGTGATAGGCGAATGCACGACCTGCTAACTTGTTCGGTTACCACATCGACAAATAGGGGCTGCGCCGGTTCCATTTACGAAAGGCGACAATGTCTCAGACGCTTTTTGGCAGCGGGACGCTTTGCGCCAGCTTGCCCGCGAGATCTGCGCTGAACCGCGCAACGAGAGCGTTCGATATTGGCTGACGCCGTTTCATCAGGCGTTTCAAACCGTCAACAGGCCAAGAAACGTAACGCGCGCCTTGCGGAACAAACACCGAAGCACTGGCAACGCCCCCTTGCAAGAAAACGATTTCACCAATGAATCCAGGTCCTTTGGCCGGGTAGCGCACACCCTGCTTTTCCAAAGCGAATCCGTCCGTTTCAAGAAAGTAGAGCCGATCAGACACAGTTCCCTCTGTCAGAACCCGTGTCTCAGTTTCGGCGAGATGGTGATCAGCCAGTTTGATCACGCGTTTGAACTGGCCCGGCGTAAGAGTTTGGAAGGCCTTATATATCTGCCTATCGCGAGCGCTCATTCCAAAAGTCGACCGCTCGCTCAGGATGATCCCCAAGAGAACAACATTCACCACAACCAGCGTCGCAATGGTTGCGACGGATTGCCAGATTGGCGGATTGTGAAGTGCATAAAACGCCATGTCACAGATCAAGCCGGTCACGACCAGCGTGCGCAGCAAGAGCTCATCTCGCGCAGCGAACCCCAATACTTTTAATCCAAGTCCAACGAAGATCAGGTAAGAATAATACTGTTCCAATGTTCGCGGGCTTTCCGGCGATGATCAGGTGTTGAACAAGAAGTGCAGCACGTCGCCATCCTTGACGATATAACTTTTTCCTTCAGCGCGCATCTTGCCTGCCTCTTTGGCCGGGTTTTCTCCACCCAGAGTGACGTAATCGTCAAAAGCGATAGTTTCCGCGCGGATGAAGCCCTTTTCGAAGTCGCCGTGGATGACGCCTGCGGCCTGCGGCGCTGCGGTGCCTTTGGTGATGGTCCAGGCACGGGCCTCTTTCGGACCAACTGTGAAATACGTCTCAAGCTGCAACAGCTGGTAGCCTGCGCGGATCACACGGTCGAGGCCGGGTTCCTCGAGGCCCATTTCCGAAAGGAATTCCTGCGCTTCATCTTCGTCCAGCTGGCTGATCTCTTCTTCGATCTGGGCCGAGATGACCACGTGGCTGTTGCCTTGTGAGGCCGCCATTTCGCCGACTGCGTTGGACATGGCGTTGCCGTCGGCGGCGTCCGCCTCGGAGACGTTGCAGACATAAAGCACCGGCTTGGTGGTCAACAGTTGCAGCATGTCCCACGATTTGCGGTCCTCGGCATCGACGGCAACCGTACGGGCGGGTTTGCCGCCTTCCAGCGCGGCCAAAGCTGCGCGCATCAGGCGTTCTTGTTGCACCGCTTCCTTGTCGCCGCCACGCACTTTGCGGACGATGTTCTGAAGCCGTTTCTCAAGGCTTTCGATATCTGCCAGCATCAGCTCGGTCTCGATGGTCTCGGCATCGGCCACGGGGTCCACGCGGCCATCCACATGCACCACGTCGCCGTCTTCAAAGCAGCGCAGCACGTGGGCGATGGCGTCCACTTCGCGGATATTGGCCAAAAACTGGTTGCCCAGACCCTCGCCCTTGGACGCACCTTTCACGAGGCCTGCAATGTCGACAAAGGTGATCCGCGTCGGGATGATCTGCTTGGACTTGGCAATCTCGGCCAATGTATCAAGCCGCGCATCCGGCACAGCCACATCACCGACATTGGGCTCGATCGTGCAGAACGGAAAGTTCGCCGCCTGCGCCGCTGCGGTCTTGGTGAGCGCATTGAAGAGGGTCGATTTGCCCACATTCGGCAAACCCACGATTCCCACCTTAAAGCCCATGTCGATCTCTCCTGATCTTGCAGATTTGCGCCGCTTCTAAGCGTTGCCTGCGGTCGCTGCAAGGCGGCTGAGATTGGGGATCATTTGGAACCAGAAGCGGTGGTTCAAAAGCACCGCTGCCCCGGCAAGCCCGACGACCAATCCAATCCAGATTCCGGTTGCACCCCAATCCACGACAAAGCCCAGAACATAAGCGGCGGGCAGGCCTATTCCAAAATAGGACACGGCGGCAAGGATCATCGGCATCCCGGCATCCTGCACGCCGCGCAGCAGCCCCAGCGCCACCACCTGCGCGCCATCCACCAGTTGGAAGATGGCCGCAAGGATCAACAGGGTGATGCCCATGGTGATGATCTCGTCGCGGGCAGGGTCGTCGGGATCGAGAAAGACTGCAATCAGCGGTTCCGGAAACGCCACAAACAGAACGATCGTCAGCGTCGCGATGAGGGCAGACAGCGCCAATGCGACAACCCCGCCCCGCGCCATATGCGGCCAATCCTTGCGACCAAAGGCATTGCCCGCGCGGACAGTTGCAGCGTTGGACAGGCCAAGATGCAACATGAAGGTCATTGAGGCCAGTTGCAGCGCTATGCCGTGTGCCGCCAGCGGGATTGTTCCAAGCCAGCCCATCATGATGGCCGAAGCGGCGAACAGCATTGTTTCCGACAACGAGGTCAGACCGATGGGCACACCCAATTTGAACACCTGCACGAACATCTCGTTGTCCGGCTTCCACAGCCGTTGGAAAAGGCTGTGTGCCGGCACGAAAGCGCGGATGTAGACCACAATCACCAGCATCGAGAACACATGCGTGCTGAGCGAGGCGATGGCCGCGCCCTGAAGCCCAAGTTCGGGAAATCCCAAATTGCCGAAAATCAGCGCATAGTTGGCCAGCGCATTATATGGCACTGCCACCACCGTGACCCAGAATACGACCTTGGTTTTCTCCAGTGCGGCCAGGTAGCTTTTTAGAACCATCGTCACCAGCGCAGGCAGCAGACCAAAAGCCAGTACGCGCAGGTAAATCTGTGTCTCGGCGGCGATAGTAGGCATCTGGCCCAACAGCCGCAGCAACGCCTCCGACCACCACAAAAGCGGGAACATCACCACGCAGAACAGCGCCGACAGCCATAGCCCCATGCGGGTGGCGCGGCGGACTTTCTGGTCGTCGCCCTCGGCGGCATAGGTGGCCACCATGGGCATCACCGCCCAAGCAAAGCCGCAGCCGAACAGGAAGATCGTAAAGAACAGCGTGTTGGCCAGCGTGACCGTCGCCAGCGCCTCGGCCCCGTACCAACCCACCATGATGGTATCTGTCAGGCCGATGGCCATCTGCGCCATGTGCCCACCCACCAGTGGCAACCCCAAAACGAGGATGGCCCTGACATGGGACGGATATGACATTTCCTTTGTGTGCATAAAGCGTGCGTTAGACCTGTGCCCGGACTGGGGCAAGGATTATGTCAGATCAAAGCGCGCGGATCAGAAACTGTGCGGCAAGAATGGCAATGACCAAACCAGCCCCGGTTTCGATCAAGCCCGCGATCCGTGCGGTATGCGGGCCATCTGCGAACCGCGCCAATGCGCCTTCGCGAAATGTCACCGACCCGACTGCGGCGGCAAGGGTCACACTTGCTGTCCCCAATCCCATGGCAAGCGTGCCCAAGATACCCGCAAGGTTGATGCCCATGCTGACCGACAGGATCAAAAGGAACAGCGCTCCGGTGCAGGGCCGGATTGCGATGGCCCCGATCAACACAAGCGCATCGCGCAACGAACCTACGTTTCCGGCCTGTTCGGGCGTGGGCGCGTGGGCATGTCCGCAGGTCGTGCAGACGCCATCTTCCTCGTGGTGATGGTGATGGTGATGCCCTGCCGCGCTCCAGTTCACCCAAAGTCGTCTCAGGCCGCGCAGGGTCAGCCACGCCCCAATGACAAATATCGCAGCATAGCTGAACGGCGCGAACCAGTCTTCGGCAGCACCGACCATCGCTTCGCGGCCAAGACCAAGAAACCACACACCGGCATAAACAACGACAATCGCTGTCAGAGCCTGAGCAAGGCTCGACAAAACCGCCAATACTGAAAGGCGTATCAAGGGCACGCGTTCTGCCAGACCGTACCCGGCAATCAGAACCTTGCCGTGCCCCGGCCCAACCGCGTGGAAAAAGCCGTAGCCGAAACACACGCCCATCAGCGTCAGGATCGCGCCCGGTTCGTTCGCGCGAAGCGCCCTAAGACCCCGCGCCATTCCGCTTTGCGCGGCACGTTGCCCTTCGGCCGCCCAGCGTTCAAGCATCTGCGCGCCATCAAAACCCCAGAGCCAGACGGCAAGACAAACAACGGCGAGAGCAGCTAGTTGGAGGGCGTTGCGCATGACATCGTAATTGAATCTGAGAAATGAATACCGACGCGCATCTCGTTGAAGACGTCCTCCATCGAACCGCCATCCAGTTCCTTGTCAACGGCAGCTTGCGCCGCGGCTTGATCAGGGTCGGTTACGGTCGCCGTGCACTCGGGCCTTGTCAGCGTCACGCCCTGAGACACGTCATAGGCGACATAATAGGTCGGATCATACTGCAGGACTTCGATAGCTTCGACAGGAACGGGCGGTATCTCGCGGAAATGGGTCGCTGTTATCAAACCCTCATCAACTGCGATTCCGATGGGACGCGGGCGCGGCATTTCGATTTTTTCCCCGGCGGAATAGACGTAGAGATCGCCTTCGAACCCTTCCGGCCATTCGATCAGGTCAAACCCGAAAAGCGTGTCCAACTCAGCCTGGGTCAGTTCCCCATCACCATCGGAATCAAGGCCCATATCCTCTAGGATCAGCAGCGTGAAAAAGTCGTCATAGGTCCACGTGACCGTGACGCCCGTGACCTCAAGCTGGTCATTGACTTCGAACCGCAGGGCGGTGTCGACAAAGATATGGGGATGCGCGCCAAGCGGCGCTGCAATCAGACCAAGAGCGAGAGCGCAAAATGCATGTTTCATACGAACCGGAGGTAAGACTCCCAGTCCCTTAAAGCAAGGTCATCCACACCCAAGCAGCAGAGAATTGCGCACCACTTAGCTGCTGGTTTTGCGGGCGTCCGGATGCAGTGCCGTGCCCAAGATGTGATCTGAGCGATGGATCACGTGCCCGGCCCCGCCCACGATCAAAGGATCGGGTGGTGTTGCGATATCGAGATCCTTGCCCGGGTAGTCCAGCGTCGACAAAAAATGTCTCATGCAGTTCAGGCGCGCGCGTTTCTTGTCGTCGGATTTCACAATGGTCCACGGCGCGTCAGCCGTGTCGGTGTAAAAGAACATCGCCTCCTTCGCCTCGGTGTAGTCGTCCCACTTGTTCAGGCTGG
This sequence comes from Paracoccaceae bacterium, assembly GCA_024742575.1. Classification (GTDB taxonomy): domain Bacteria; phylum Pseudomonadota; class Alphaproteobacteria; order Rhodobacterales; family Rhodobacteraceae; genus Marivita. The sequence goes on from JANSYF010000014.1 coordinate 34,473, forward strand.
CTTTGTCGATGGGCGACAGCTTCCACTGTTTAAGAGGATCGGTCTCGCGGCTGGCAAAGCGGCGTTTCTGTTCGGCCTGCGTGACCGAGAACCAGTATTTGTAAAGCCGTACACCCGACCGCGTCAGCATGCGTTCGAAATCCGGCGTCTGGCGCATGAATTCAAGGTATTCACCCGGTTCGCAGAACCCCATCACCCGTTCGACCCCGGCGCGGTTGTACCACGACCGGTCATAAAGCACGATTTCACCGGCGGTGGGCAGATGCTCAATATAGCGCTGGTAGTACCATTGCCCGCGCTCCACATCGGTGGGTTTGTTCAAAGCGACCACGCGCGCGGTGCGAGGATTGAGGTGTTCGGTAAAGCGTTTGATCGTGCCACCCTTGCCCGCAGCGTCGCGACCTTCAAAGAGCATGACGAACTTCTGACCCGTGTCCTGTGCCCAAAGCTGCACCTTGAGAAGCTCTGCTTGCAGCGCGGCTTTCTCTTTTTCATAGGCACTGCGCGACAGGCGATTGCGATAAGGGTATTTTCCAGATTCAAAGGCGCGCCGCACCTGATCAGCCGTGACAGCCGCCTGTGCCGAGGTCACCGGCACCGCTTCAAGCGCAGCTTTCGGTTGTGGTTCGATCTGGGCTTCGGGTGAAATAGCGGGTGATGACGGCATGCCGATCTCCAAATGTTAGGGCTGTCGATTCCACGCAATGTAACAGCCCTGTAAAAAGGTCTCTTTGACACGCATCAAAAACAGAACGCCCTGCCCCATTGATTTTCCCGCGCAACTCCGGCAATCGGGTCCGACCAGTTCAGGAGACCGCCATGACCCGTATCGACGCCAAATTCGCAGAACTGCGCAAAGCCGGCAAAAAGGCCTTTGTGTCATACGTGATGGCAGGTGATCCCGACTTCGACACGTCGCTCGAACTGGTCAAAGGTTTGCCTGCTGCTGGCGTGGACATCATCGAACTGGGCCTGCCTTTTACCGATCCGATGGCCGACGGCAGCACAATCCAACTTGCCGGTCAGCGCGCGCTTGAGGGTGGGATGACGCTGGACCGCACATTGGAACTGGCGCGGACCTTCCGGCAAGAGGACGACACAACGCCGATCGTGATGATGGGCTATTACAATCCGATCTATTCGCGCGGTGTGGACCTGTTCCTGACCCAAGCCAAAGAGGCGGGCATCGACGGTCTGATCATCGTCGACCTGCCGCCCGAAGAAGACGACGAGCTGTGCATCCCGGCGCAAGCGGCGGGGCTGAACTTCATTCGTCTGGCGACGCCAACCACCGATGACAAACGTCTGCCAAAGGTTCTGCAGAACACGTCTGGCTTTGTCTACTACGTGTCGATCACCGGCATCACCGGCGCCGCCGAAGCACAGGCGACCGATGTTGGCCCCGAAGTGGCGCGGATCAAGTCGCAGACAGACCTGCCCGTGATCGTGGGTTTCGGGATCAAGACCCCCGACGCCTCGCAGGCGATTGCCAGCGTTGCCGATGGTTGCGTTGTCGGCTCGGCCATCGTTGCGGAACTGGCCAATGGCAAATCGGTGAGCGACGTTCTGGCCTTTGTGAAATCCTTGGCAGACGGTGCGCATCGCGCCTGAGCGGCGTCCCGGGCTCTGAACATTCTGCAGCTGACGGTTCCATTGGGCTCCTGATGAACCTGCGCGATCTCAATCCCGTGCCGCATCCATCCGTTTGCGCAAGCGCTCCAGCAGGGCGATCACTTCGGTGAGCTCTTCGCGACCCAGCGTGTCTGAAAATGCGCCGACATCCGGCGCAAGGCTTGCGATGGCGTCATCCCGAAACTTACGCCCCGCCTCTGTCAGCCAAACTTGTTTGCTGCGCGCGTCGTCCGGATTGGCACGCATTTCGACCAATCCGCGCTTTTCCAACCCAGCCAGCGTGTGGGTCATGCTGGTCTTGGGAACTTGAAACGCGCGGGCCAATTGTAAGGGCGTGCGCCCGTCCTCCACCCGGATCAGGTGGTTGATTACGGCGAATTGCGGCAACACCATACCATCCGGCAGCCGCGCCTCAAAGGCGGCGCGGCTGAGTTGGTTGATGATGCCTATTTCGTTGAACAGTTGGAAATAGAGACCGTTCAGCTCTGGCGCAGCATTTGTTTCAGGCATTATTCGATGTTGGCCTCATCCGGGTTTCCAGCGGCCAGCGCGGTGTGCGCGGCGTTGCTGAAGCGTAGCCCAGAAGTCCCAGCATTTGAACAGTGCCGCCTAGAGGCGCATAGGCATCATGGATCGCCGCGTAAGGCCCGGCCATTTCCGGGTATTCCTGCAGCGCCTGACTGACCGGCCGAACACCCAGCCCGGCGCCAGTGGCAGCAAGATTAAGCTGCAACCACCGCGCCCCGATGGAGATCTGATCTACCCGGCTGTTCCCGGCACTGGTCAGCAGAACCAACCCGGCAGCCGAAGCGATGGCGTCCACTGTGCCCTGAATCGCGCCCTGTGCAGCCATCGTCGTCGGATCAAGCGATGCCTCGCGGGTCAGCAATCCCAATCGGTTCAGCGACTCGAACATTGGCCCACCCAAGTCGATCCCGTCGGGCTGCGCGTTGATCTCTGCCTTGCCGATGCGCAAAAGGTCGATACTTTCCTTCCACGCCTCAAAGGTTGCGGCCTCGATCAACCACGCCTCGGTCGCGAGGTCACGCAGGGCTTCGGCCTCGTCCCCTTGTGCCAGCAAATCGACGCGGGGTGTGATCGTGTCCATCGCCGTTACGTCAAGCAGACGGTCCGCGAACACCTCTTTATGCGACCGCCGCTCAAGGACATGCGCAAAAAGCGGATCGGGTTGCGCAGCACCTGCCACAAATCGGCACACCGCCACGGGGCCGTATTCGCCGTCGGGAAATAGGGTCTGGTCGATGCCGTAGCCTTCTTCGGCGGCCGCCATGCGCATCAGATCCAAAAAACACCCCATGCCGATGGTCAATTGCCGGGCAAAGGGATCGGTCACGGGCAGATCGCGGGCGGGGTCCCGCCAAATGTGCACCGTGTCGTCGCCCACCAATTCGGCCTCCCACGGTTGGCGGTTATGCGGGTTTGGTGCCAGCAGCGCATAGGACATCGCACGCAGACGTGGATCGGGATATTGGCCCGCTCTGTCCCACGGCTCGAGAGCCTTGGCGGGGGTGCGGGTGGCGGCGAACAGGCCAAGGCCCGCGGAGGCGGCAACGACAGTGCCGCCCCCGATCAATCCAAGTGTTTTCCGACGGGAATAGGACATGGGATTCTCCTTTTGGTTCGATATCGCACCATTTAGTACGACATCGAACCAGTCAACCCATAAGCGAAAATGTCATCAGGACAAAAATGCCGCGTTGCGCGTTTTGATCGACATTGGTAAAGAAAACTAACCAATACATCCGAAAGGCCGCGATATGCCCGTGATCACAGAAATCGAAGACCTCCGCCGCATCTACAAACGCCGGGTGCCCAAAATGTTCTTCGACTACACGGAATCAGGCAGCTGGACCGAACAGACGTTCCGCGAGAACTCGTCTGACTTCGATAAGATCTACCTGCGCCAACGCGTGGCCATTGACATGGAAGGCCGCAAGACCGCCAGCAAAATGATCGGTCAGGATGTAGCTATGCCTGTTGCGCTGGCCCCGGTTGGCCTGACGGGGATGCAGCATTTCGATGGCGAGATCAAAGCGGCCAAAGCAGCAGAAAAGTTTGGCGTGCCTTACTCGCTCAGCACCATGTCGATTTGTTCGATCGAGGACGTGGCAGAGAACACGTCCAAGCCGTTCTGGATGCAGGTCTACACGCTCAAGGACGACGATTTCATGCAACGCCTGTTCGATCGGGCTAAAGACGCCAAGTGCTCTGCAGCAATCATCACGGTTGATTTGCAACTGCTGGGCCAGCGCCACAAGGACCTTAAGAACGGGCTGAGCGCCCCGCCCAAGCTGACGCCTGCGTCGGTTGCCAACATGATGACCAAGGTGCATTGGGGTCTGGGCATGCTCCAGACCAAGCGGCGTTTCTTCGGCAATATCGTAGGCCACGCGAAGGGCGTCAAAGACCCCTCTTCGCTGTCCTCGTGGACCGCGCAGGCCTTCGACCAGTCGTTGAACTGGGACCGCATCCGCGAGTTCCGCAAAATGTGGGATGGACCGCTTATCATCAAGGGGATCATCGATCCGCGCGATGCGCTTGAGGCGCTGAATGTCGGGGCCGATGCCATCATTGTGTCGAACCATGGCGGGCGACAACTGGACGGCGCGCTGTCGTCAATCCGCGCTCTTGAGCCGATCATGGATGCAGTGGGCGACAAGATTGAAGTGCATCTCGATAGCGGCATCCGGTCTGGCCAAGACGTGCTCAAGGCGCTCGCGATGGGGGCCAAGGGCACCTATATCGGCCGCGCTTATGTCTATGGTCTGGGGGCAAACGGGCAACAAGGTGTCACCGACGCGCTGAACGTGATTCACAAGGAACTCGAGGTATCGATGGGTCTGTGCGGGCGCACCGATGTGAATGCGCTGGACCGCGACATTCTGATGGTTCCCAAAGGCTTTGCGGGCGATTGGGACGCGTAAGGCATGCGAGATCGTCATCCTCGGGTTTGACACGGGATCTGATTGGCATAAGGCCCTCGGGTCAAACCCGAGGATGAGATATCTGAAACAAGAAGCGGCGCCGCCTTGTGGCCTGACCGTTCTCTTAACTTCCGGGGTCTCCCCCGTGACCTGTGCCCGTCTTGGGGCCTTTTGAAACCGGTTTCTCATGGTCGTCCCTGAAGGGGATCAAGAGAGTGTCAGTTCAAGTGTCGCGGCGTGGGAGTGACCCTACCGCTCGATGCGCATCGTGGGTGGGGGTATGGCGCCGCATTCGTTAAGGTTTTGGAAACCGTGCGTGCGCTGGACGGTCTCTCAAAAGATCGTGTCACATGGATTGCAAACCGTGTAACAGGCGCGATGCATCGCGCTGAACCGCATTTTCGAAAATGCGCGACCCTGTTTCCAAACGGGGTGGTCAAGCGTGTTCGAAAGGGCTTGCCGCCTCACACCCGCCGCAGGGCGATCCGGCTGAGCACAGGCAACAACACCAAGGTCACACCAAAAAGCAACGCCCCGACCACCATGAACGACACCGCCAGCCCAAATCCTTCCGACAAAAAGCCCATCAACGGCGGGCCGATGAAGAACCCGGCATAACCCACCACGGAAATACGCGAAATCGCATGACTGCGGTAGCGGTTGGGCACCATGCGCCCGATCCACGCATAGGCCATTGGCGCCATAACCGACACGCCCAACCCAAGGATTGAGAAACCCAGATAAGCCACGCCGAGCGATGGTGCGGTGGCAGCGATGCAGGCACCGATCCCAGCCGTAACCGACGCCCAGCGGATCACCATCCGTTCGGACACCCGGTTTGCAACAACCTGCCCCGCCAAACGACCGATCGCCATGGTGATACCCAAGAGCGCCGGCCCCAACGCGCCCTGAGCCGCGCCGGCCCCAAGGTTGCGCTCAAGATGCAGTGCCGACCAGCCTTCGGTGGCCTGTTCCGACATGAAAGCGATCAGGATGATCATCCCCCCGGGCAAAAGCAGCGCCCATGGCAACGGTGCCACCTCGACCCCGTCGGCCTCGTGTTCGGCATCCGCGACTGGGGCAGCAAAAGCCTGTAGCATCAGCACACCGATCAACAGACCACCCCCGGTGAGAATAGCCGCCGGGCCAAATCCGCCTTCACGGGCAAGGCCCGTGGCCAGCGCGCAGATTGCGTAGGCCACGGAAAACACCGCATGGTTCAGGTTCATCAGGCTACGCCCGACCTGCGCCTCAAGCGCGCTCACCCGCGCGTTCATGGCAACATCGAGCGTGCCCGAGGTCATCGTGACACCCAGCATCGCCAGCGTGAACATCACCCCATTGGTCGTGTGCCCCGGAAGCAGGGTCGCCACCGCAAGCAACGCCGTCAACACGCCCAGCGCCCGCGCGCCCAACCCGCGTTCGGCCAAAGGTGCGAGCCACATCGCCATCACCGCCCCGATCGAGGTGATCAGCAGCGCCAGCCCGAACTGCCCGTCCGACAGCCCCACCTGCGGCTTGAGCACCGGAACAAGTGCCGCGAAGCTGCCCCAGAACACACCAACGGCGGCGAATCCGGCGGCGGGTCCGCGACTGATATAGAGGTCACGCAAAAGGTTCATGCAGCATTCCGTGCCACGGCGCATTGCATCGGTCCAGCCCACAAACGGCACATTACGGGCGGAATCTACGAACTAGGCTCTTGCCCTGCGTGGGAATCCGGTCTATCGCGCGGGCTTCACGCGGGGTGACAGCCTTGGAGGCACCCTGCCCTTACATATTGGAGATATATCATGGCTGGAGAGATTCCTGATCTCGAAGCTCTGGAACGGACGGGGACAGGCAAGGGCGCCGCTCGTCAGGCACGCCGCGACGGCATGGTTCCGGGCATTGTATTTGGTGGCGACACAGACCCGCTTCCGATCAACCTTCCGTTCAACGTGCTGCTGGCACGTCTCAAGAAGGGCCGCTTCAAGTCAACGCTGTTCAACCTCAAGGTTGAAGGCCACGAAGATGTGCGCGTGATCTGCCGCGACGTTCAGCGCGATGTCGTCAAAGATTTGCCGACTCACGTTGACCTGATGCGCCTGCGCCGCACCACCAAAATCAACCTGTTCATCCCGGTTGAATTCATCAACGAAGGCGCGGCACCCGGCCTCAAGAAGGGCGGCGTTTTGACGGCTGTTCGCCCCGAAGTCGAACTGGTCGTAACCGCTGGTGACATCCCCGAGAAGCTGACCGTCGATCTGACCGGCCTGAACATCGGTGACACCGTGACGATTTCCGACATCACGCTGCCGGAAGGCACCAAGCCGACAATCGATCGCGACTTCGTGGTTGCGAACATTTCGGCTCCGTCGGGCCTGCGTTCGGCTGATAGCGACGATGAAGCAGAGACAGAAGCAGACGAAGTTCCGGCAACCGAGCAGTCCGAAGACTGATCCTGCCAGACCTTCCGCGTCTTTACGGCCTCGCCCCTTTGGGCGGGGCCGTTTTCGTTTGGGGGCTATGCTCGGGAACGGAATGACCGTAGGGTTCAAGCATTGTTGTTGCTTATTTCGGGGTCTTATTGTGATCAGACCTTTTCTTCATGCGCTTTTCGTTTCGTTCGTGGTGGCGGCGGCTACAAGTGTTGCCAATGCCGAGACTCGCGTCGCGATCATCGACACCGCCTATGATACCCGCCCTTATCTTGACCGATTAAAAGAGCGCGGCGTGACCGTGATCGGTCGCTATTATGCGCGCTGCGATCAACCGGAATACGGGCTGACGGAAAAGCGGCTGATCAACCAAGGGCGACCCAGTGATCCCAGCAGCGAAATTGCGCAGATGTTCGCCAAGGGGTTCGCGGTGCTGTCGGTCTACCAATATTACAGCAACACCCCGAACAAGTTTCGCGGCCAAAACCGCGATGGCAAAGCGTTGCCGGATGCCAATTGCAACTGGACAGGGGTTGGCCGCAGCGTGGAAGAGGAAGCGGAACTGGACGTACAGGCCGCGATCTCTCAGGCGCAGGCCTTGGGGCAACCGCGTGGCACGGCGATCTATTTCGGGGTGGATTTCAACTTCACCGATCAGGACCACGAAACCATCGACCTGATGACCCGTTATTTCAGGGTGATTAAATCGCGGATGGATGCAGCGGGATTTAGGACTGGGGCCTATGGCAGTGGCCACGCGCATCAGATCCTGCGGCAAGCCGGGCTGATCGAATACTCATGGATCTCGGCCTCGCGCGCCTTTTCTCGCACCAGCGAATTTCACCGCTCGGGCGAATGGCACCTGTTCCAAAACCAGGTGGACCGGGAATGGTTCGGTAGCACCGGATCAGGCTGCACGCGGGGATTGCCGCTTGATACCAATGTGCAGAACATGTTTCAGGACGTGGATGTGGGGCTCTGGCGGTCGGGCGAAAGCTATATCGTCGATGAAGGCCGCACCTTTGACATCTTCGCAACTCGGCGCTTTGCCTGCGATGGCGATGCGGTGGTGCGGCGCGACAAGGGATCATCATCATCGGACGTGGCCCGCGTGACCGAATGCAAGGCTGGCAAGGCCAAAGCGCTTTCGCCCAAAATCGACTTTGCCAATGCAGCACGCGTGGGCGCGGCCACCGACACGCTGATCGAGGTCGATGTGGACGATGATGGCGAATTCGATGGCTGGACGCATCACAGCAACCTGACGGCGCATTTCGGTTACAAGCCAGACTGGATTTTTGAAACGGCCCGGCGCAACGCGACATCCTGCAATTAAGGCTGGCCTGCTTGACAGGCGGTTACACGGGCTGGCACAACCCGTTCAAGGGGCACGCGGATGCCTCGTGAGGCGACAGCCAAAGACCCGCATCCTTGAAACCTGTTTTATGGGAAGGATGCCGCTATGGCCTCACCAACTGAAATCACCCCGACCCAACTTGCCCGGCTGATTGGAACACCTCTTGCCCCGGTTCTGATCGACGTCCGCATCGACGAAGACTTCGACGCGGACCCGCACCTAATTCCGGGTGCCATCCGGTATCGGTTTGAAGATATGGATCGCTGCGCAGAAGACCTGCGCGGACGATCCGCGATTGTCTATTGCCAGAAAGGTCTCAAGATCAGCCAAGGTGCCGCTGCGCTTTTGCGCGTTCACGGCATCGCCGCAGAAACACTGGAGGGCGGGCATGTGGCATGGCGCGATGCTGGCTTGCCGATGGTCGCCGCTGCAAAGCTGCCCAAACCCCAAGCCAAGGGCTACAGTTTATGGGTGACGCGTCACCGACCCAAGATCGACCGCATCGCCTGCCCTTGGTTGATCCGGCGTTTTGTGGACCCGAACGCGCAGTTCCTGTTCGTGTCGCCAAGTCAGGTGTTGAACGTGGCCGACAGGTTCGCAGCGACACCCTTTGATGTGGAAAATGTCTTTTGGAGTCATCGTGGTGACACATGCACCTTTGATACCATGATCACGGAATTCGGGATCGGACACGAGGCATTGGACAGGTTGGCAACCATTGTGCGCGGCGCAGACACGGATCGACACGAGTTGGCACCGGAATCGGCAGGTTTGCTGGCGGCGTCGCTTGGACTGTCGCGCATGTACCGCGATGATCTGGAGCAGATGGAGGCGGGGTTTCTTCTGTACGACGCATTCTATCGCTGGGCACGCGATGCGACAGGCGAAACCCATGACTGGCCCGGCGCAGGTGGCGCGGCATGAGCGTGTCGACCGCACAACTGTTCTGGGTGTTCCTCAAGATCGGATTTCTGTCTTTTGGTGGCCCGGCAGCGCAGATCGCGTTGATGCACCGGATGCTGGTGGATGAGCGCGACTGGCTCACGGAAAAGCAATTCCTCAACGCGCTGAGCTTTTGCATGTTGCTGCCGGGGCCGGAGGCGATGCAACTGGCCACCTATGCGGGCTGGCGGTTGCACGGCGTTCTGGGCGGGCTGATCGCGGGGTTGCTTTTCGTGTTGCCGGGGGCGGCGCTGATCTTTGTGCTGGCGCTGCTTTACGTGACCTATGGCGACCTGCCGCTGGTGGGCACGCTGTTTCTGGGCGTGCAGGCAGTGGCGGTGGTGATCGTGGTCGAGGCTCTGCTGAAAGTGTCGAAGCGGGCGCTGCACGGGGTCGCGCATTGGGTCTTGGCGGGGCTCGCCTTTGTTGCGATCTTCTTTTTCGCGGTGCCGTTTCCGGTAATCGTTCTGGCGGCTGGGCTGTATGGCGCGTTGATGGTTTCAAACAAGGACGCGACCCCGGCCCTGCCCGTCACCGTTTCCGCTGGCAGAAGCCTGAGCACCATCGTGATCGGACTTGCGGCCTGGGGACTCCCCGTGCTGGCGGTGGACCTGTTGTTTAACGGAACCATCCTGACCGAGATCGCGCTTTTCTTCTCGAAACTCGCGGTTGTCACATTTGGCGGGGCCTACGCGGTGCTGGCCTACATGGCGCAGGACGTAGTGGTGCAGTACGGCTGGCTGACACCGACCGAAATGATGGACGGTCTGGGACTGGCGGAAACCACACCCGGCCCGCTGATCCTTGTCACGCAGTTTGTCGGCACTTTGGCCGCGTTCCGCGAAGGGGGGTATGCGCTGGCCATCGCGGGAGGAGCGATGACCCTCTGGGTAACATTCGTGCCCTGTTTTCTGTGGATCTTCGTCGGCGCGCCCTACATCGACTGGATTTCCGCGCAGCCGCGCCTGAACGGTGCGTTGCGTGCGATCACGGCGGCGGTGGTTGGGGTGATCCTGAACCTGTCACTTTGGTTTGCGCTGCATGTGCTCTTTGGCACCGTGACCAAGTCTGAGGCTGGCGTGCTGCGACTTTGGCTGCCGGATATGGCGACGCTCAACTGGCCCGCCATCGCACTGATCTTTCTGTCAGCGGTGCTGTTGCTGCGCGTGCATCTGGCGATTGGCTGGGTATTGGGCATTTCCGCCGCGGCAGCCTTGGTTCTGGCGCAGATATGATGCTTGGGCTTTTGCCCTTGGCCCCGGTTTCGCCTAGAGAGATGCAAAAGCTTTGCACATGGAGGCACGAGCAGCGATGAAACTCTTTGTGGGACTGGGCAATCCGGGGGCCGGCTATGCACGGAACCGGCACAATATCGGCTTTATGGCGATGGACCGTATTGCATCAGATCACGGGTTCGGCCCGTGGAAATCCAAGTTTCAGGGCGAAGTCACCGAAGGGCGGTTGGGCAGCGATAAGGTGCTGCTGTTGAAACCCGGCACCTTTATGAACCGCTCGGGCCAGTCGGTGCAGGCGGCCATGCAGTTCTACAAGCTGGAGCCGTCGGACGTGGTGGTGTTCCATGACGAGCTTGATCTTGCCCCCGGCAAATGCCGCGTCAAACAGGGCGGCGGGCATGCCGGACATAACGGGTTGCGGTCGATCCACGGGCATATCGGCGAGGCCTATGGGCGGGTGCGACTGGGCATCGGGCATCCCGGCCACAAGGACGCGGTCGCGGGTTATGTGCTGCACGATTTTCCCAAGGCCGACGAGGACTGGCTGGATGATCTGATGCGCGGAATCTCGGACGGCGCGGCGCATCTGGCGGATGGGGATACGGGCAAATTCATGAACGCGGTGGCGTTGCGGGTGGCCCCGCCACGTTCGTCCACATCGCCAGCCAAAGCGGAAAAGGCGGATGTGCCAAAGCCTGCACCGAAACCTGAGGAAGAGCCGGAATCTGATACGCGCAACCCGCTGCAAAAACTTGTGGATCGATTTCGGTGAGCCTGTCCGACGCATTGGCACGGCAATCTGAAGCTTGCGCTTCGTTGGGTTCGCCGTTCATGGGGCGGATGCTGCCACTTCTGGCCGAGATATGGCCGACCAGATCCGCTCTTGACGCGGCGGTGTTGGGGTTTGAGGGCGATATCGGCCCCAGTGGGCATTCCCTGCCCTTGCGACTGGCGTCTGGACTTCATGCGCTGGTGCTGACCGGGCACGATGCGGATCTGATCGCGGCCTATCCGCCGAACACCGTGTCCGACGAAGTGCTGCGCACTGCTGTGAAGGCTGCGCTGTCCCGGCACGAAGCGTTCCTGATCCAGTGGATCACCTCGCCGCCACAAACCAACGAAGTGCGCCGCTCTGCGGTGCTGATCGCTGGGGCGCATGCGTTGGTGAAACGCACTGGGGCTAGGCAGGTCCATCTGTCCGAGTTGGGCGCCAGCGCCGGGTTGAACCTGATGTTTGATCGCTACGCCCTGCATGCTGGTGATGCCCGGCTTGGGCCAGACGACGCCGCTCTGACGCTGGAACCTGATTGGGCCGGCCCTGCCCCGATCAATGCACCTTTCACAGTGACCGAGCGACGGGGTGTCGACCTGAACCCGCTTAATCCGCACAATCCCGACCATACGCTGCGACTGCGCGCCTATCTCTGGGCGGATCAGGCACACCGCGTGGCGCTCACCGATGCGGCGATCCGGGTGAACGATGCCCATGTGGATCAGAGTGATGCCGTTGACTGGCTTGAGGGACGGCTGACCGATGCGCCGCACGGGAGGATGCACCTGATCTATCACACGGTCGCGTGGCAATATTTCCCCGCTGAACGGCAAGCCACCGGGACCACCCTGATCGAAGCGGCAGGCGCACGAGCAACACCCGAGACCCCGCTGGCTTGGCTGCGGATGGAAGCGGACGGTCAGGCCAAAGGGGCTGCCGTGACCGCTCGTGTTTGGCCGGGGGATCATCACATCGACTTGGGGCGTGCAGATTTTCACGGGCGCTGGGTGGATTGGGCGGGCGATCGTCGTTAGGTTCTGATACAGGCAGCGAAACGCAGGAGGCCGCAATGGAACCGGAAGACGCAATTAACGTGCTGGGTGGCACACTGCAAAGCTGTTCGGCCGATCCACTAACCGGTTTTTTCCGGGACGGACATTGCAACACCTGCGCCGCCGATCAGGGCAGCCACACGGTATGCGCGGTCATGACGGCTGAATTCCTTGCCTATTCGAAATATGTCGGCAACGACCTGAGCACGCCTGTGCCGCAGTTCCGTTTTCCGGGTCTCAAACCGGGCGATCACTGGTGCTTGTGTGCATCGCGGTTCCTTCAGGCCCATGACGAAGGGTGCGCGCCCAAGGTCAATCTGGCTGCGACCCACAAACGCGCGCTGGACATCGTGCCAATGCGGGTTCTTGAGCAACACGACATCCACGTCTAAGCCGGATCAAGATACCTTTTCGATTGTTTGCACTGCCGACGGCGGTACCGCAGTGTTGATGGTGTCGCTCATTAATTCGTCGATAAACAGGCTGAGCAGTTGTGGTCGACCGGATACTCCGGCCTTACGATAAATTGCGTTCGTTTGCGCTTTGACCGTTCCTTCAGACGTATTGCGAAGCCCTGCTATATCGGCGGTGCTGAGGCCCTTGATGGAAAAAAGCGCAACGTCTTTCTCTGCCGGGGTCAATTCCCATTCGTCGAAGCGTTCGTGAAGAACCTCCATGAATGCGCCAGATGCCAAGCGAAGGCTTTCTTCTGCCGCGCGCTGTTTGCGGATCGACCGAAGCAAAAGCGTTGCGCTGACCATCACCCCAAGGATCAGGCCGATCACCGCCCCGATCTGCGCCAGCTCATAATAAACCCAGGCAAGTGGTGACGACTTGATGCCAAGGATACTTCCAAGGATGTCCCACAACAGAAAAAGGCCGCTGCCAAGCTGCAGCGCCAAAAGCGGAAACAGGACAACCCAAATTTTCACTGGCCCATCGAGGCTCCGAAACAAACCCGATCAATCATCATCATCGTCGTCGTCATCATCGTCATCATCATCGTCATCGTCATCATCGTCGTCGCGACCGCTGTTGCTGCTTCCGCGACCGCTGTTGTCATCGCGGTCATCGTCCCGGTCGTCGTCCCGGTCGTCGTCATCATCCCGGTCGTCGTCATCATCGCGACCGCTGCTACTGCTGCCACTGCCGCTGTTGTCGCGGTCGTCATCGTCATCGTCGGAGCTTGAACTGCTGCTACTGCTTGATCGGTTATCGTCGTCGCTGTCATTTCTGGCGCCATCGTCAGAGCGATCCACGTAGTCCCGCAAGATCGCGCCAGTCGAGGGATTGAGAACGATTTCGCGGCGCCCGCGCGGTCCTGTCGCGACGATCCGCGTCCGACCAAGAAGAGTACGCGCAACGCTGATCCTGCGATAGCCTTGACGCTTGAGTTGATTGACCACCTGATCTTCGGCGGTCTGCGCCAGCACACTTCCCGGCAATGCAACCCCGGCCAACAGTCCTGCCAATAGCTGTCTTCGTTTCATTCCCAACCTCCAAGAGGCTCCCGTCGGTCAGACGGAAGCCCCGGTTCTTCAGCTATCAGACGATTCAATCGTCGTCATCATTGTCATTGTCGTCATCATCGTCGTCGTCGTCACGGTCGTCATCACCACCCCGACCGCTGCGATCATCATCCCGGTCATCGTCGTCGTCGCGGCCGCTGCGACGATCATCATCGTCGTCGTCACGGCCACTGCGGCGATCGTCGTCATCGTCGTCGTCATCATCACGGCCACTGCGGCGATCGTCATCGTCGTCGTCGGAACGCCCACCATCAACAAAGTCGCGGTTCCTGTTGTCGATCTCAACACCCGGGCGGGTATCTTCACCCGAACGGACCGTTTCGACTTCCTGTTTGATCACATCGCCGGTGGCGCGGTCAAACACGGTTTCGACCTTTTCAGTGCCCCGAATGGCTTCAACCTTGGTTTGGGTCACACCATTTTTGACCTCAATGCGCGTAAAGCCTTGATCCTGCAGATCGCGAACAATCTGGTCTGTGCTGCTGCTGCCCGTGCTGACATTTGTGCTGACACTGGTGGATGTAGATGTCGAGGTTGAGGTTGACGTTGAAGTGCTGACGCTGTCATCGGACACACGACCGGCATCGACAAAATTGCGGTCACGGTTGCGGATCTCGACGCCCGGGCGGGTGTCTTCACCAGCGCGGACACGTTCCACCTCTTGCTTGAGGATGTTGCCGGTGGCGCGGTCATAGACCACTTCAAGCTTTTGGGTGCCGCGGATCGCCTCGACTTTGATCTGGCCAAGGCCATTGTCGATCTCGATGCGTTGGAAGCCTTGGTTGGTCAGGTCGTTAATGATCTGGTCGGTTGCGGATTGCGCCATAACCATTGTGCTGGCAAAGGTCGCGACGGCTGCGGAAATCAATATCTTTTTCACGGGTTAAGTCCTTTCGTGTCCAGTGTTCTGCGATGAAGCAGATGCCGTTACACTGACCGTATCGGGCACGATGAAACATTTGCAGAAGGTTTAAACCCCGGTCCATAAACCCGCGCCACATGCCTCTAAACTTTGGTTTATGCGGACCCTTGGGCGTTTTACGAAAAAGAAAACCCCCCACGCCTTGGGGCGAGAGGGGTTTTTAGATCGGTCTAGGTCGCAGGTTTATGCGACGGGGATCAGCCCATGTCGAATCCGAGGTGTTTCGCGACCGTAAAGATGTCTTTGTCACCGCGTCCGCACATGTTCATGCAGATGATGTGATCCTTCGGAAGCTCGGGCGCGATCTTCATCACATGCGCCAAAGCGTGGCTGGGTTCGAGCGCCGGAATGATTCCTTCAAGTTCACAGCAAAGCTGGAACGCGCCAAGTGCCTCTTTGTCGGTGATCGAAACGTATTGCGCGCGGCCGATGTCGTGCAGCCATGCGTGTTCCGGGCCGATGCCCGGATAGTCGAGACCAGCAGAGATGCTGAATCCTTCGAGGATTTGTCCGTCCTCGTCCTGCAACAGATAGGTGCGGTTGCCATGCAGCACGCCGGGACGCCCGCCGGTAAGAGAGGCGCAATGCTCCATCTTCTCGTTGACGCCTTTACCGCCCGCTTCGACGCCGATGATGTTGACCTCTTTGTCGTCAAGGAACGGGTAGAACAGGCCCATCGCGTTCGAGCCACCGCCAATGGCAGCGATGATTGTGTCTGGCAGACGGCCTTCGGCCTCGTGCATCTGTTCCTTGGCTTCCTTGCCGATGATCGCCTGAAAGTCGCGAACCATCGCCGGATACGGGTGTGGCCCGGCCACGGTGCCGATGCAGTAGAACGTGTCGCGCACATTGGTCACCCAGTCGCGCAGCGCGTCGTTCATTGCGTCCTTGAGCGTGCCACGGCCGGACGTCACCGGGATCACTTCGGCGCCCAAAAGCTTCATGCGGAACACGTTGGGCGCCTGACGTTCGACGTCATGCGCTCCCATGTAGACGACGCATTTCAGACCGAACTTGGCGCAGACCGTAGCTGTGGCCACGCCGTGCTGGCCCGCGCCGGTTTCGGCGATGATGCGGGTTTTGCCCATACGGCGGGCGAGGATGATCTGGCCCAGCACGTTGTTGATCTTGTGCGCACCGGTGTGGTTCAGCTCGTCGCGCTTCATGTAGACCTTGGCGCCGCCCAAATGCTCGGTCAGGCGTTCGGCGTGATAGAGCGGCGACGGACGACCCACATAGTGCTTCCAGAGAAAGTCCATTTCAGACCAGAAACTGTCGTCGGTCTTGGCGCGCTCGTACTGCTCTTCCAATTCGAGGATGAGCGGCATCAGCGTCTCAGACACGAACCGACCACCGAAAATACCGAACCGGCCTTTTTCGTCGGGACCGGTCATGAAGCTGTTGAATAGATCGTTCATCGCGCGCCTCTTTTGTCGAACGGGACACAGGTAGCGGGGTGCAACGGGATGAGCAAGGGCAAGCGCCTTCGAAGGCGCTTGGGACCGCGTTTCGAAACGCGGTTTTTAAGCCAATTCGAATTGGCTTGGGTCAAGCGATTTCGAAATCGCTTTCACCGGACCCGCCGGATTGGAAGATCGTTGCAGAACACGACATAGTGCCGACCGTTGCGGACCACCTGAAACCCGCGTCTGTGCACTTCGGCGATGAAGGCGTCATATCCGACAAGACGTTCAACATCGCGGATCTGGCGTTTCACCACACCTCCTTTCTGCGCCTCTGCCGAAGACAACATCTGGGTAAGCCAAATTTCAGGTATGAGGTGATCGGGAAGATGTGTCATGCGCCTGTTTTTGCCCGATCAAGGTAAACCGAAGGTTAATCCGCCACCGACCGCTCCAACGCCGGATAGCGCGCCGCCAGAGTTGCACCCCGTGCCACGAAAGAGATCAGCAGCGCGATCCACAACCCGTGATTGCCGAAGACTGGCACAAGCGCATACGCGGACCCGGCATAGATCAGTGTGGAGAGCGCCATCATGTTGCGCATGTCACCAGTGCGGGTCGCCCCAATGAACACGCCGTCCAACATGAACGACGCCAAAGCCAGAACCGGCGCGCAGACCATCCACGGCAGATACGCCGCTGCAGCTTCTTGTACGTCAATGCTCGTCGCCATGACGGCGACGATGTCATTTCCGAATAGGCCGAAGCCCAAGGTCATCAACACAGCCACGCCAAAGCCCCACAGGCTTGCCACCCGAACAGCGCGGCGCAGAACCGGCACCGCGCGTGCTCCAACCGCCTGCCCGACCAGCGCTTCCACGGCAAAGGCAAAGCCGTCCAGCGCGTAGGAAGTGATGCTGAGGAATTGCAGCAAGACCTGGTTGGCAGCGAGCGTCACATCGCCGAAATCCGCGGCAAGAAACAGGAAGGACAAGAAGATCACCTGAAGCAGCAGAGACCGGATCAGGATGTCCGAATTGACCTGCGCCATCTGCACCAATTTGACCCTGTCGAACACCCGCGCCCAGTCGCGCCAAGCAGGCACCCGGAACGCAGCGCGGCACAGATAAAGACCCATCGCCAGCCCGCTCCATTCGGCAAGGAAGGTCGCTAGCGCCACACCGTTCACACCCCAGCCTATCCCCAGCACAAACCAGACATTCAACACCACATTGATGCCGTTCATCCAAAGCTGCAGCACCAGCACCGCGCGGGTGCGTTCCTGCGCGATCAGCCATCCAGTGATGCCGAACACGGCGATGGCGGCAGGGGCGGACCAGATGCGGATCTGCATGTATCCTCTTGCCAAGGATTCGACCTCGGCACTGGCAGGGGACAGCCAGAATGCCGCCCACAGGATTGGCACCTGCAACAGGATGATGACGACGCCACCCGCAAAGCCTATCAGCAGCACGCGTGTCAAAAGCGCTGCCACTTCTGCGCGGTTGCCCTGCCCCAACGCTTGCGCGGCAAGTCCCGATGTCCCCATGCGCAGAAAACCGAAAATCCAGTAAATGGCAGATAGGACAACGGCGCCGATCCCAACGGCCCCAATCGGAGCGGCCTGCCCCATTTGGCCAACCACGCCGGTATCCACCGCACCCAGAATGGGGATGGTGACGTTGGACAACATAATCGGCAGCGCGATCTTTAAAACGCGCCGGTTGGTTATGTCACGCGGCGCAGTGGCCGTGTCAGTCATGTGCTTGTTCTGATCTCGGCATTAAGAAATGCGCGGTAGCCTGCGCAAAAGGGCGGTCCTTGTTATCCTGCCATGCTTCGGCTTGCACCGACGCATAACGCCGTCCAGCGCGGGTGATCGTGGCACGGGCATAAGCATCGCGAGGCAGACCCGAGCGCAGGTAATCGACGGTAAAATCGATGGTCTTGGGCAAGCGCGGCAGGTTGCCAGCTGCCAATGCTTCAACATCCAAGGCACCGCTTTCCAGATCTTCCCAGATATAGGCCCAGCTCAGTGCGATCACGGCGGTGACTTCCAGAAAGGCCGCTGTCACGCCACCATGAATGGCGGGCAGAATTGGGTTGCCGATCAGCTTTTCTTCAAAAGACAGCACACCCGTCAATTCGTCTCCGCGCCGATCAAAGCTGATGCCCATAAAGTTGATATAGGGCACTCCGCCCACCAACGCATTCAGCGCGGCATCACGGCGTTGTTTGACGATCTGAACCGGCTCTGGTGCTTTGCGAACCATCTCAGCGACCCTCCACGGTAAAGGCGCCGGTGGCGGTGGCCACGGGACGGTCAGTGTCGTCATCGCAGGCCGTGGCGCGGACAAAGGCGACCGAGCGGGTGATGTGATACACCTCGGCCCGAGCGGTGATCGCCTGTCCCGGTGTCGCCGCGCGCATATAGTCGATGCGCAGGTCGATGGTGGCAGTGCCCGCAGGGGCGTCCGGGTGGCTCATCACAGCGGCACCACCGCAGGTGTCCATAAGCGCCGAGACCGCACCGCCGTGGATCACACGGGTCTTGGGATCGCCGATGAAGCGTTCATCATACGGCATGGTGATTTCCGCCATGCCATCGCCAAGCGCAGTGATTTCCATGCCCAGCGCCTTTGAATGCGGAATGGTCTGGATGAATTGCCTTGCGATCTTGGCTTTGTCGGCGGTCATAATTTGTCCTTCAATGTTGATCCCGGTTTACGCCCCTTCGCCACCGGAGACCAGCCGTGTGATGACTCTGTTGCTCTACCGGCTATGCGCTTTTATGGTCGCTTAGGGAGAGGGAATTCGAATGAGCGATCAGCGTCTGAGTTTCAAGGAGATGTGTGCCAAGTTCGACGTGACGCCGCGCACCCTTCGGTACTACGAATACATTGAACTTTTGCAGCCCCTTCGCGAGGGACGGTCGCGGTGGTACGGCCCAAAAGAGGTTGCCCGCATGACCCTGATCCTGCGTGGTCGCAAGTTTGGCTTCCAATTGGAAGACATCCGGCAATGGCTGCTCATTTACGAGCAGGATGGCACCCAAGCGCAGATGCGCGCGTGGATTGATCTGGCCGACCGCCAGTTGGGAGAGTTGGCCGAACAGCGCAACCAGCTTGATGAAGCAATCGATGAATTGCAGACATTGCGCGACGACACCGCAGCCAGCCTCAGCGACTGAATTACGGGCATCAAGCGACTCGGGTTGCGTTAGATTCGTCTTCACGTGCCGCGTGATCACGAACACCTGACTTTAGGTAAGGAATACCTGACCTAGCTGTTGCGGTCGATTCAAAGCGCTTTGAAATAATATTTCGGTCACATAAGGCTGACGTTGCCTGATCTTACGTCAACGAAAAAGTGACGTGGCGTCTGAGTTACGTCAACGTAAATTCCCATTGTAAGACGGTGCCAGCCCTCGCATTTCGATGCCATGACCGGCACCGAAAAGGATGATGAAATGACCGACGACCGTATCATGACAATAAGGGAAATGTGTGACTCATACGATGTCACACCACGCACCCTGCGGTTTTATGAAGCCAAGGAACTGCTGTTCCCGATCCGCGAAGGCCAGAAACGGCTTTTCACCAAGCGCGACCGCGCAAGGCTCAAGCTGATCCTGCGCGGCAAGCGCTTTGGTTTCAGCCTCGAAGAAATCCGTCAGCTTCTGGACCTCTACCACATGGGCGACCAGCAGCAGACACAGTTGGCCCGCACCTACGAGATCGCACAACAGCGCCTGTCTGACATGGAAGCGCAGCGTGACGAACTAACCGAGGCCATCGACGAACTTAAAGAACAGATGCGTTGGGGCGAGAAGATGCTTGCCTCGATGGATCAAAGCAAACGCGCGGCCGAATAAGCCGCACCGCCAATTGGGAGACCCGCAATGCCTAGCTATACCGCACCTCTGAAAGACATGCAGTTCATCCTGCATGACGTTCTGAACGCCTCGGAACAGGATATCCCCGGATACGAAGAACTCGACCGCGACTTTACCGGCGCGGTAATCGAGGAAGCGGGCAAGCTGGCTTCTGAAGTGTTGATGCCGCTCAATTCTGTTGGCGATACTGAAGGCTGCGTGTTGGAAAACGGCATTGTGCGCACGCCAACTGGCTTTAAAGAAGCGTTCCAGCAGATGAAAGACGGCGGTTGGACCGCGCTGGATTGCGATCCGGAATATGGCGGTCAGGGTCTTCCCTATCTGATGCACACTGCAGCACAGGAACCGTTCGTGTCGTCGAATATGGCCTTCAACATGTATCAGGGCCTTACGCACGGCGCTTATTCGGCGATCTACTTTCACGGGTCAGACGCGCAAAAGCAAACTTACCTGCCCAAGATGACCACGTGCGAGTGGACCGGCACCATGAACCTAACCGAACCACATTGCGGCACCGATCTGGGCATGATGCGCACCAAGGCGGTTCCGCAGGACGATGGCAGCTACAAGGTGACCGGCCAGAAAATCTTTATCTCGGCGGGTGATCACGACATGGCCGAGAACATCATTCACCTCGTTCTGGCGAAAATTCCCGGCGGTCCTGATGGCATCAAGGGCGTGTCCCTCTTCATCGTGCCAAAGTTCATCGTGAATGAAGATGGCAGCCTTGGTGAGCGCAATGGCGTGTCCGTGGGCAAGATCGAAGAGAAGATGGGCATCCACGGCAACTCCACCTGCGTTATGAACTATGACGAGGCGACAGGCTATCTGATCGGTGAAATGCACAAAGGCATGCGCGCCATGTTCACCATGATGAACGAAGCGCGTCTGGGTGTCGGCCTTCAGGGCTATGCACAGGCCGAAGTTGCCTATCAAAACGCCGTGGCCTACGCCAATGACCGGCTTCAGGGCCGGGACGTGACTGGCGCAAAAGCGCCCGAGAAATCTGCCGACCCGATTATCGTGCACCCCGACATCCGCCGCAATCTGATGGATCAGAAATCCTTTACCGAAGGCGCGCGCGCGTTCACCTATTGGGGTGCGTATCTGATCGACCGGGCGCACAAGAATTCTGACGCGGACGCAGATGGCCTGATTTCCCTGCTGACCCCAATCATCAAGGGCTTCCAGACCGACAAGGGCTTTGAGATGGCGGTGAACGCCCAGCAGGTTTATGGCGGGCACGGCTATATCGAAGAATGGGGCATGTCCCAATTTGCCCGCGACGCCCGGATCGCCATGATCTACGAAGGCGCAAACGGCATTCAGGCGCTCGACCTGGTAGGCCGCAAACTGGCGCAGGATGGCGGCAAGCATGTCATGGCGTTCTTCGACATGATAAAATCGTTTGCAGCCGAAACCAAAGGTCAGGACGAAACATTCGACCGCGATTTCCTTGATCCGCTCAAGGCCGCATCCAAGGATCTTCAGGCGGCGGCGATGTATTTCATGCAGAACGGTATGAAGAACCCGAACAATGCCCTCGCGGGATCCTATGACTTCATGCACATGTTCGGCCATGTATGCCTTGGCTACATGTGGGCGCGGATGGGGCTTGCGGCCTCGAAGGCTTTGAAAGACGGTGCGTCCGACGTGGCGTTCTACGAGACAAAGCTTGCCACGGGGCGTTACTACATGGCACGCCAACTGCCCGCCACCAAGATGCACCTTGCCCGGATCGAGACAGGGGCAGACACCGTGATGGCGCTGGAGGCGGCCAACTTCTAACGTCCGGGAGGACAGATGCCAAAACGCTTTCGCCTGACCCGCCGCTTTCCGGCAGCCATGACAGAGGACGGCTATCGCCGCCTCAAGCGGTTCGCCGACGAGGTGGGTCTGGACGAAAGCGAGGCGCTGTCCTTCCTTTTCGAAAATTTCGACAGCGTCACAGATGATGAAGCGTTGGGACATCGACTGAGGCTGTTCACAGCCGAGCTTGACGAACGAAAACGATAACGCGCGATTTGGGGGGAGCCATGCGATCAAACTGGATGACCGACGAGCACGAGATGCTTGCCGAGATGACGGCCAAGTTCATCGAAACCGAATGGCAGCCGCTTTACGACAAATGGCGCAAGCAGGGCCAAATGGACCGCGAGACATGGCAACAGGCGGGTGAATTGGGCCTGCTCTGCCCCTCCATCCCCGAGGAATACGGCGGTGTCGGCGGTGATTTCGGCCATGAAGCGGTGATCCTGATGGAAGCCGGCCGTGCCAACCTGGCAAGCTGGGGCCACGGCATCCATTCTGGTATCGTGGCGCATTACATCCTTTCCTATGGCACCGAAGAGCAAAAGAAACGCTGGCTGCCCAAGATGGTCACCGGCGAACTGGTCGGTGCGTTGGCAATGACCGAACCATCTGGCGGATCGGATGTGCAGGGCATCAAGACCCGCGCAGTCAGAGACGGCAACGCCTACCGTTTATCGGGGCAAAAGACGTTTATCACCAACGGACAACATGCCAACCTGATCATCGTGGCGGCCAAGACCGACCCGTCGCTTGGATCAAAAGGAACGTCTTTGGTCGTTGTGGAAACCGACGGCGCAGAAGGCTTTCAGCGTGGGCGCAATCTGGAAAAGGTCGGCTGTCACGCGGCGGACACGTCAGAGCTTTTCTTCGACAATGTCGAGATCGCGCCGGAAAACCTGCTGGGCGGTGAAGAGGGCCAGGGCTTCTACCAGATGATGAAGCAGCTGCCGCAGGAACGGCTGATCATCGGCTGCGGGGCTGTTGGTGCGATGGAAGGCGCTATTGCCCGCACCATCGCCTATTGCAAAGAGCGCGAGGCGTTTGGCGGGCCGCTGACCCAATTCCAGAACACCCGGTTCAAGCTGGCAGAATGCCAGACCAAGACCACCGTGGCCCGCGCTTTTCTCGACAATTGCATGGATGAACACCTGCGCGGCAAACTGACCGTCGAAAAGGCGGCGATGGCGAAATACTGGCTATCGGACACACAAGGCGAAGTGCTGGACGAATGTGTGCAGCTGCATGGCGGTTATGGTTACATGCAGGAATACGCGGTGGCCGAGATGTGGGCGGATGCCCGCGTTCAGCGCATTTACGGCGGCACAAACGAGATCATGAAAGAGCTGATTGCGAGGGCGCTTTGATGCGGTCGGCCTTTACGCAAACGGAAAGTTCGGGATGCCTCCGGCGGGAGTTTATTTGGCAAGATGAAGGAGCGCGGAAAGCTCCACCCCGCCGGTCGGCCGCTTTACCACGCGGTGTCAGGCACTGTTGGCGGGGCTTCACCTTGCACATGGCTCAACTCTCCAGTCTGCCATGCCAGCGCATTATGCGGCGGTTAACCTTAACGGCCGGTAAAGAAGAAACAGGCTCCTGTTTCATCTTGCCAAATAAACTCCCGCCGGAGGCTCCCAGCCTCTCCACCCAACCCTGACAGTTAAGGATCAGACCGGATGACGATCAAACTCTATTGCTTTGGCGAAAGCGGGCATTCCTACAAGGCGGCGCTGGCGCTTGAACTGGCGGGACTAGACTGGGAGCCGGTGAAGGTCGACTTCTTCTCTGGCGAGACCCGCACGCCAGAATACCGCGCCAACGTAAACGAGATGGGTGAAGCGCCTGTGTTGGTGGACGGCGAAGTTAAGCTCACGCAGTCGGGTGTGATCCAGACCTACCTGTCGGACACCTACGGCAAGTTCGGCGGCGCCGATGCTATGGAAAAGCTGGAGATCCTGCGCTGGATCATCTGGGATAACCAGAAATTCAGCGGCACATCGGGGCCGTTGCGGTTCCTGATGAACTTTTTGCCCGAAGACAAACGCCCCGCAGAGGTGATCGCGTTTATGCAAGGACGGATGAAAGCCGCGTACGGCGTTCTTGACGCGCATCTTGAGGGGCGTGACTGGATCGTGGGCGACGCTGTCACCAATGCCGACCTCACATGCTGCGGCTACCTCTTTTACCCTGAACCGTTCGGTTTCGACCGCGCGGACTGGCCAAATATCGACCGCTGGCTGTCCAACATCCAAGGACTGCCCGGCTGGAAACACCCTTACGATTTGATGCCCGGATCCCCTGCGGATCGGGCCTGAGACGGAGAGCAGAATGACTGAAGCGTATATCTATGACGCCGTGCGCACGCCGCGTGGCAAGGGCCGCAAAGATGGCAGCCTGCACGAAGTGACCTCGGTGCGCCTGAGCGCGCAGGTGTTGGACTCGGTGAAGGACCGCAACGGGCTTGAGGGTCATGCGGTCGAAGACGTGATCTGGGGCAATGTCACACAGGTCGGCGAACAGGGTGGTTGCCTTGCGCGGACGGCCGTTCTGGCTTCGGGCCTTGATCAGTCGATCCCGGGTCTTGCCATCAACCGTTTCTGTGCCTCTGGCATGGAGGCGGTGAACCTTGCCGCCAACCAGGTGCGCGGGGGCGCAGGTGATGCCTATATCGCGGGCGGTGTCGAAATGATGGGCCGTGTGGCGATGGGCAGCGATGGGGCGGCGATTGCCGTTGATCCGTCGGTTGCGATGGAGACCTATTTCGTGCCACAGGGCATTTCGGCGGATATCATTGCCACCGAATACGGCTTCAGCCGCGATGATGCGGATCAACTGGCCGTCGAGAGTCAAAAGCGCGCGAAAGCGGCCTGGGATGACAAGAGGTTCGCCAAATCGATCATCACCGTGCGCGATCAGAACGGTCTAAGCATTCTGGATCACGACGAATACATGCGTCCCGGCACCGATATGCAAAGCCTTGGCGGGCTCAACCCTGCGTTCCAGCAAATGGGCGAAATGATGCCCGGCTTTGATGCCATCGCGCTGATGAAGTACCCGCATCTAGAGCGGATCAATCACATCCATCATGCTGGCAATTCATCGGGCATCGTGGACGGGGCCGCTGGTGTGTTGATCGGCAACAAGGAATTTGGTGAAAAATGGGGCCTCAAACCCCGCGCACGGATCAAGGCGACGGCCAAGATCGGCACCGATCCGACCATCATGCTGACCGGGCCTGTTCCAGTGACCGAGAAGATCCTTGCGGATTCAGGCATGAGCATCAGCGACATCGACCTCTTTGAGGTGAACGAGGCGTTTGCATCGGTCGTGTTGCGCTTCATGCAGGCCTTTGATGTCGATGCAGACAAAGTGAACGTCAATGGCGGCTCTATCGCCATGGGTCACCCGCTGGGAGCCACGGGCGCGATCATCATCGGCACTCTGCTGGACGAGCTTGAGCGCACAGGCAAAGGCACTGGCCTTGCTACGCTCTGCATTGCATCCGGTATGGGTGCGGCCACAATCATCGAACGCGTGTGATCGGAAGGACGACGGACATGACTGATTTCACAATAAACAAAGACGCCGAGGGCGTCGCGACGATCACTTGGGACGTGCCTGAAAAGTCAATGAATGTGCTGAGCTTCGAAGGCTTGCAGACGCTCAACGATCTGGTCGATGACGCGCTGGCGGATGACACCGTGAAGGGCATCATCATCACCTCGGGCAAAGCCGATTTCGCCGCAGGCATGGACCTGAACGTGTTGGCAACGCTCAAGGAAGCGGGCGCCGAGGCGGTGTTCGACGGCATCATGAAAATGCACGGCGTGCTGCGCAAGATCGAACGCGCGGGCATGGATGCCAAGACCAACAAGGGTGGCAAGCCAGTGGCGGCGGTGTTGCCGGGCACAGCGCTTGGCATCGGACTGGAAATCCCGCTGGCCTGCCACCGTGTGTTTGCGGCTGACAACCCCAAGGCCAAGATTGGCCTTCCAGAAATCATGGTCGGCATCTTTCCCGGCGCGGGCGGCACGACCCGTGTGGCGCGCAAGATGGGCGCGATGGCGGCTTCGCCATTCCTGCTGGAAGGCAAGCTGTCTGACCCGGCCAAAGCCAAGGCGGCTGGCCTGATTGACGAAGTCTCGGCAGATCCGATGGCTGATGCACGGGCGTGGGTGCTAAGCGCGGGCGATGCGGATATCCTCAAGCCGTGGGATGCCAAAGGTTACAAGATGCCCGGTGGCGCACCGTATCATCCGGCAGGCTTCATGACGTTTGTGGGCGCGTCCGCAATGGTCAATGGCAAGACCAAGGGTGTCTATCCGGCGGCCAAAGCATTGCTGTCGGCCGTCTATGAAGGCGCTTTGGTGCCGTTCGACACAGCCCTCAAAATCGAAGCGCGGTGGTTCACCTCCGTGATCATGAACCCGTCGTCGTCGGCGATGATCCGGTCGCTTTTCATCAACAAAGGTGCGCTGGAAAAAGGGGCTGTGCGCCCTGCCGACGTGGCAGATCAGCGGGTCAAGAAAGTCGGCGTTCTGGGGGCGGGCATGATGGGTGCGGGCATTACACTGGTGTCGGCGCAGGCGGGGATCGAGGTTGTGCTGCTCGACCGTGATCAGGCGGCAGCGGACAAGGGCAAGGCCTATTCCGCCGACTATGCGGCCAAAGGCGTGTCCCGCAAGAAGATCACGCAGGACAAGGCCGATGCGATGCTGGCGCGAATCACTGCCACCACGGATTACAACGATCTGGCGGGTTGTGACCTGATTGTCGAAGCTGTGTTCGAAGACCCCAAGATCAAGGCCGAGGTGACAGCACAGGTTGAAGCGGTGATCGGTGAGGATTGCATCTTTGCGACCAACACCTCGACCCTGCCGATCAGCGAACTGGCGAAGGCCAGCAAACGGCCTGAGCAATATATCGGCATTCACTTCTTCAGCCCGGTTGAGAAAATGATGCTGGTTGAGATCATCAAAGGCAAAGAAACAGGTGATCGCGCGGTGGCGAAGGCGTTGGACTTTGTGCGTCAGATCCGCAAGACCCCGATCGTGGTCAACGATGCGCGGTTCTTCTACGCCAACCGCTGCATCATTCCGTATATCAACGAAGGCATTCGAATGGTGAAGGAGGGCGTGTCCCCTGCCCTGATCGAAAACGCAGCCAAGATGGTCGGTATGCCGCTGGGTCCGCTTCAACTGGTCGATGAGACCTCGATTGATCTGGGCGCAAAGATTGCCCGCGCCACCCGTGCGGCGATGGGCGATGCCTATCCCGATGGCGAAGTAGACGAAGTGATCTTCTGGATGGAAGCGCAAGGGCGTCTGGGTCGCAAATCGAAAGCCGGATTCTATGATTATGACGACAAGGGAAAGCGTCAAGGCCTGTCCGAGATGGTCAAGGCGCAATACCCACAGGCCGACGACCAACCCGATCTGATCGACGTGCAGCATCGTCTGCTCTTCGTGCAATCGCTTGAAGCGGTGCGCGCGCTAGAGGATGGCGTGCTGATGGACATCCGCGAAGGTGACGTGGGCGCGATCCTTGGTTGGGGCTTTGCGCCATGGTCCGGTGGCCCGCTGTCCTGGCTCGACATGCTGGGATCGGAATATGCGGCAGAGCGCTGTGACCAGCTTGTCGAGGCTTATGGGGACCGCTTCGCCTGCCCTGAGCTGCTGCGCGAGATGGCGGCAAAGAGCCAGAGCTTCTACGGACGGTTTACTCCGGAAAAGTCGGCGGCCTAAGCCAACCACCGCGGAAGAATTTGAAACCGCCTGCGGGAAACCGTGGGCGGTTTTCGCTTTGGCTCAGTCCGCTTTTAACGCCGCGAACCGCGCCATTCGGTCAATCTGAGGGGCCATGGTGCACCACTCATCTTCGACCGCCACCCAATGCGCGTCACGGGATTCGGCGTGCACGATGATGCGGCCCGGTTCTGATGTGATCTCGGGCACCATGACCATGTTGAGGAAAAGGGCGAACGCTTCAGCTGTCAGACACATGGGAAAACTCCTTTTTCAAGTGTCCTCCCGTTTGCGATGTCCGCCTCTGGCGGGCGGTGATGTTAGGCTAACGCGAAACGCTTACTCTTGGGCGAAGCGCAATGCCGCAATGCAGCATTTCTCCGAAGACTTGCCCGCATGATAGGCAAACCGCGCCATCCTGCACAACAATCAAGCATCAAAGCGATAGTCAAACCGGGCTATATCGTCCGCGCACATGGTTGCCACTGTCTCAACGGTCTGTGACGAGTAATACCAACGGCCTGATTGTTTGACTCGCAGAGGATTCCCTTCTGCAGAAAAATCTGAATCACTGTCTTCAAACGATGGAGGCTTTGATGGCAGTTGAAATCACACGGAAAGACGTGTCGGCGGGCGATCTTCGAGCG
>JANSYF010000058.1 GCA_024742575.1 Paracoccaceae bacterium
CTTGCATACTTGTCGCCCACTCGGGCATGTTGACGTCGGGTGAGTTCGGTCCAAGCCATCGTGATCTCCGTTCAGCTTTGCAACCGAACAGAAGCACAACATGCTGAACTCACTCAATTAGTTTCAAATCGGGCTCTCAGACCCATCCATTCAACATGCCGCGTCCGTCCTGCGCACCGGCCTGCGCCACCCTGTCAACACCGCCAAGATGCGCGTCGGGACAGCGGTCGAACCCGGCCCCCTGCCCGACGACACGCTGGATCCGCACCGCGACCTACCGCGCTTTCACCAGGTCGAGCAAAAGGTCCGCGATGCCGCGCTCGACATTGCCCGGGCGCAAATGGACGAAGGCAACTTCGCCAAGTTCGAAGCCGGATTGCCCAAGCGTGCGCTGATCGGCGACATGCGCAACGACGAAAACATCATCATCGCACAATTCCACCTGAGCTTTCTGCGGTTTCACAACAAGGTGGTGGATTTCCTGACCGAGAACGACACCGGCTGGATTGCAGATTTTGACGCGGCCAAATCCCTGACCAAGCTGCATTACCAGTGGCTGGTGGTGCATGGCTATCTCAAGGACATCTGCGACCCAGGAGTGGTGAGCCGCATCCTCGACACCCGCAACGCGCATTACGACGCTTTCCGCGCCGACTATGCCGCGCGCAATCCGGGGCGTGTCGTGGGCAACGTGATCGCACTGGAGTTCTCGGTCGCGGCGTTCCGGTTCGGCCATTCGATGGTCCGCAATATCTACGACTACAACCGTACGTTTGGCCGCCCGAACGGTACGGCCCCCTTCGATCAGATCTTCGCCTTCACCGGCGGCGGCGGGATCGGGGCGCGGTTCGGGTTGAACCTGAACAACATCCCCAAGAACTGGGTCATCGACTGGGCCCGGTTCGTAACCCCCGATGCCAGCTTTGCCGATGGCGGCCCGCAGCGCGTGGCGCGTGCGGTGGACACCGTGATCGCGCCGCCCTTGGGTGACATGGCGAACGAAGGCGGAGATTTCGACGCAGGAACTCCGGACGGGGCTGCATTGCGCGCACTGTTCCGCAACCTCGCCCGCCGCAATCTGCGGCGCGGCAAAAGCCTGCACCTCCCGACTGGCCAAGCGCTGCACGCCCATCTGCAAAGCATAGGTGCGGTCACAAGCGGCCCGCAGGCCGACGTGCGGGCATGGCTCGACAACAAACCCGAGCTTGCGGCCTTCCTCGACGGTCACGCGTTCAGCAGCGCGACCCCGCTCTGGTTCTACTGCCTTGCCGAAGCCGAAGGATCTCCCGGCCCCGGACTGGGTGAGATGGGCAGCTGGATCGTTGCCGCGACCTTCATTGGGGCCCTGATGGACGATGCGGACTCGGCCCTGTCGCGGGAATTTTCGCCCGATCAAAGCCCTTTGCGCACCCCCGATGGCGACCCGATCGACACGATCGAACGCTGGATGCGCTTTGCGGCGGTCCTCGCCTGACCGCCTTGGCCGGTCCTTTCCTCCCGGGGACCGGCCACCCTTTCCCTCATGCGACAGGAGCACATCATGCTGTCCTTTGATGATTTTCAGGTTGAGACCTTTCTGCGCACCGGCGAACATGAGGCGACACTACGCGCCGAATTTGGCGACGCGCTGTACGAAGACCTAGCCAATCTTGCGCAAGACGCGGCGCGCGCAGCCCCATTGCTGGAATCGCAGCGACGCAAGGTTTTCATCCTTCCCGGCATCATGGGAAGCCGTCTGAGCGCAATCCGCAACGGACAAGCTGATCTGGTTTGGGTGCACCCGTCTGATCTTGCAACAGGCGGTATTGCCAAGATCAAATGGGGTGCCGCGGTTGCGGCGACAGGCACCATACTCGCGCCTTACCTGCGGATGAAATTACGCCTGACGCTGGCTGGTTTCGATGCCGAATTCATGCCCTTCGACTGGCGGCAATCGCCAGCGGTCGCTGGCAAAATACTGATCGATCGCATCCGCAATCGTGGCCTAACAAACGTTTCGCTGGTCTGCCATTCGATGGGGGGGCTGGTTGCCCGACAAATGGCGTCCGAGGATAGCGACGGCTCTGTCATCTCTCGGGTTGTGACCATCGGCACCCCGAACCACGGCTCATATGCGCCGGTTCAGGTGTTTGATCTTAGCCATGATATGCTTGGACCGTTGGGCTTTGCCGATCTGACCCATGATAGAAAGACAATCGTCGACAAATTCTTGCGCGGCTTTCCCGGACTGGTCGAGATGATGCCAGACCCAGGCAAGCGGCCAGATCAGACTTTCTTCACACGCAGCTTCTGGCCGAGCGGCGCGGTGCCTCCGACCGCCAACAGCCTGCGCGCCGCCAGACTGGGGCGCGGTGATCTTCCCGCACCGGATGCCCGGTTCCAACAAATCATCGGCACAGGCGAAGACACGGTTATTGGCGCTGAGAAAACCGCGAGTGGATTTGTCTATCACCGTTCTTTCGATGGCGACGGCACTGTGCCACGTGATCTGGCGGAAATGGGCGATGTCTCGCGTTACTATTGCGAAGGTGCGCATGGCTGGCTGTGCAACCGCTCAGACGTGATCGCGGCCACGATTGACCTAATCGGCACAGGTGCCACCCACGCTTTGGACGACACCCCCCGCATCCGTGCTGTCGAATCCGTGATGCCCGACGTCACCAGCGCCGATCTGCGGCTTGAGACCTTGTCAGCCCTTCCGCCGCTCAAGGAAACCGATTTTGCAGGTGCGTTCCTGTCAGGGCAGGCCGATATCACACCACCCATGGGCGCCATCATCTCGGAAGTGTCTGCAACCGATGAAAGTGCCTATCCCCGCGCGATCGTCGATGCGGCAAGTCTGCGCTGGAAAGCGTCGGATGCCGAACGCAAGACAGTGCTTCGGTCGCAGCATGAAGCACGGCCACTAAGCGCAGAGACACCGGAACGGATCGACGCCTACACCCGTCGTCTGCTGACCATGGTCGATGCCGCAAGTGCCAATGGACAGGGCCGCAAACTCAGCCGCGAACTTGAGACCGCGTTGGAAGGTCTGGAAAAAGCGAAACCCGGCTTTCAGCCTCCAACCGGCGCAACAGCGGCAATCCTCGAGAGGGTGATCGGCGAAGCCGAGGAATTCTTGTCGGTCATGTTCATCAAACGCGCCTTGGTCGCAGCCCGTTCGGTTGGGCGGATCGTGTCCACTTCGACCGGCCAAGGGTTCGGCACCGGCTTCCTGATCGCTCCGGGTGTATTGATGACCAACCACCACGTTCTGCAGAACGATTTTGCGGCAAGCCGCGCGTCCGTGCAGTTCCGCTATGAGTTGGAAATCGACAGCCGCCAGACCACCGGCCACTGTTTTGCCCTTGAACCACGACGCCTGTTTTATGCCAACGAACGTCTCGACATGGCCATTGTTGCCGTGGCGCCGGTGAGCGAGGATGGCGTCTGCCTGGAGGATTTCGGGCATCTGCCGCTGATCGGAGTCGAGGGCAAGATCCGCAAGGGTCAGCCCGTCAACATCATCCAACACCCGTTGGCGGGCCGGAAACAGGTGGTGTTCCGCGAAAGTCTGCTGACCGCCCTGCCCCCCGACAACGACCATGTGGCGCATTACACTGGGGACACACAGCCCGGCTCGTCAGGTGCGCCAGTGTTCAGCGATCTTTGGGAGGTGGTAGCGCTGCACCATTCGGGTGTACCGGACCAGACCGAAACCGGACATTACGTGACCGTGGACGGCGGCATCTGGAACCCGTCTGTCGACCCCGAGATGAAAACGGTCAAATGGATCGCCAACGAAGGCATCCGCGTGTCGCGCCTTGTCGCGCATCTCAAAACGGTTGCGGACCACCTCGCACGTGACGGAAAGCCTGGACCGGAACTGGTCGAAGAAGTGCTTGCCATAGGGCGCAACGCCATACGCGACGGTGGGTTCAAACAATCTGTGTCCCACACAAACGAACGCGTCCCAACCCGCGACATGGCGTCTGTGCCGGTGGCCTCGAACGTGGGCCAAACGGCAAGCATCACGATCCCCCTGCGCTTGGACATTTCTATAGGAGCTTCGGACCGCCCCCCTTTTTCGACCTCGTCCTAGGGGCGGCGCCTCTGGCTGGCGGGCGATCAGGCCAGGTTGATCCAATTCGGACCAACGAACCGATCGCAATTTCAGACTGTATTTCAATAAGGACTTTAGACATGGCTAAATCAAAGAAAGAGGGCGTCGGGCACGTGCAAGATAGCCCGAATGATCCGGTTTTCGTCCCGAATTTTGACGAGATTGAGAGCCTCAAGAAAAAGATGACTCAAGAGTCGCTCACGCCCGACCGGCTAGAGTATGGTGATATCCGCGAAACGATATGCGGCACCACCGACGACAGTCAGCCGGTCGAACAATATGACGGCTCGCTTGGCGTGACCCGCGCCTTTGTGGACACTCATCAGGCACCGGTTGGTGTGCTGCGTTGGCACACAAATCTTGCCAACATCTACACCAATCCCGGCAACGTCGCGGGGCATCGGTGGTGCACCGGAACGTTGATCGCGGACAACCTGTTCCTAACGGCGGGTCATTGCTTTGACCAGACTGGGGGCGGCTGGAACAGACCGCGCGTCAACGGCACCAACAATATCATTTCCTCACAAGAAATCGCCACGCGGATGAACGTCGAGTTCAACTTTCAGGTCGACAACAACGGTGTGCAGCAAAGCCCGGTGTCCTTTGCCGTAGAAGAGCTGATTGAATACCGACTGGACGGTCTGGATTTCGCCATCGTGCGTTTATCCGGCAATCCGGGCCAACAGTTCGGCATCACCCGCCTTGCCGAAGACGACGGCAATCAAGGTGACATGATCTGCATCATCGGCCACCCCGCCGGGCAACCCAAGCGGATCGAAGCAGGCCCGATCACCAGCTTCGAGGACTTCCGCGTCCGGTACAATGACATCGACACACTGGGTGGCAATTCTGGTTCGGGTATCCTGCGGGCCAGCGATGGATGCATCGTCGGCATCCACACCAATGGTGGCTGTAACGCGGCGATGACCGGGTCGAACTTCGGTCTGCGCATCACCCGGCTGCGGGCTGCTTCACCCACCGTTCAAAGCTTGGGTGCGCATACCAACACGATCCGCGATATCCTGACCAGCACGGTTGCAGATCGCATCACTACAATCCAGTCGGATCGTCTAACCACCTTCCGTGATGACCAGATCCATTCGCTGCCCCATCTGGACCGTCCGCCGACAAACGTCATTCTGGACAAACGTCCCACCAACATCATCGATGACCGAGGCCCAACCAACATCCTGCGGGATCTGCGGCCAACCTCGATCATTGATGATCGGGGGCCGACCAATGTCATTCTTGACCGGGGGCCGACCAGCATCTTGGATGATCGTGGACCGACGAATGTGCTGATGGACCAAGGTACCAACATTATCGCGGATCGCGGCACCAGCGCCATTTTGGATCAGGGAACCGACCCTATCGGTGATCGCAAGGTCAGCGGATTGGACAAGCAGTTCTCGGACCGCATCCCGGATCGGTTCGGTGGTCTGCGCGGTGGGCGCTTTGGCGAAGGCGGCGCAATGCCGTTCGTCATGGCCACGCCGCACCACGCCACAGGAGCGATGGCCGGTCTCCAGCAGACCTACACCGACGATGCAGAGACCCAGCAGATCGAAGAGCTTGTCGTCTACTACGAAGAGCTGTCGGCGATGGCAGAGCAGATCTTGTCTGAGATGGCCGAGATCGAAGCGTTGTTCGAAGATCCCGAAAGCTAATCACAACAGGAAAGGGCCGCTGTGGCCCTTTCCATTCGCCCTTAGTCGGAGATTTCCAATGATCCTTATTCTTTCAAATGACGACGACGTTCACGCGCGCGAGGTGATGAAGCACATCGCTGAACGCGACCAACCGGCCACACTACTTAACCTCGCCGATTTCCCCAAAGACGCACATCTGATTTTCGAAGCGGGTCATTCCAACGCCCGACGCACCATGCAGTACCGAGGCAAGACAATTGACTTGTCAACGGTCAGGTCAGTGTGGTGGCGCCGTCCGCAACCCTATGGAATGCACCCCGATGTGACCGATCCGGTGCTCGACAATTTTGCCATTCGCGAGGTAGACGAGGCAATTCAGGGGTTATGGCTGTCGCTTGATGCGCAATGGATCAACGTGCCAAGCCGCGATCAGGATGCCAGCCGCAAGGCATGGCAGTTGGACGTGGCCCGGGCCGCTGGTTTGACCATGCCACGGACTCTGATCACAACCGATCCCGAAGCTGCCCGCGCCTTTGTCGCTCAAGAAGGGGTTGACCGCACCATCTACAAACCGTTCCAAGGCAGCGAGGATGCGTGGCGCGAGACACGGCTTTTGAAAGCCCAAGAGTTGGACAAGATCGACGCGGTCAAATACGCCCCTGTGATCTTTCAAGAATACGTCGAAGCCACCTGCGACCTGCGCGTGACAGTCGTGGGGGACCAGATCTTTGCCGCTGCCATCGACAGCCAGAAAACCGAATATCGCGTTGATTTCCGCATGGACATGAATGTGGAAATCAAGCCCACTACTCTAGCCCCTGAAACCGAGGCGGGTATCCGGAAGCTAATGAAAGCTCTTGACCTCACCTATGGTGCCATCGACTTTCGGCGTCGTCCGAACGGTGAAGAGGTATTCCTTGAGATCAATCCCGCCGGGCAGTGGCTATTCGTTGAAGACCAGACGAGCCAGCCAATCAGCAGAGCTGTGGCAGACTGCCTGATTGATCATTCGGCGCATGATCGCGTGCAACTTGTTGCGTGACCCAACAGCAGGACCGCCTTTTGAGACGGTTCTGCCAGGCAGGCCCAAATCACGCCTGATCGGCACTGAGAAGAAACATCGAGAATTTCCGTTCCAGTAGGGCGGGCATGCGAACTGGTGCATTTCCGGCCTACCTCAAATGAGACTTTGCCATCATCATATGAACGCCCCTTTCGCGGTTGACGGTCTGCGTGATCCGCAGATCCCCCGCAAGTGAGCAAAGCATGTACGCTTCGGCCCTGCTGATCCCGGCGCGCTGCGAAACACAAGAGATCATGCGCCGCAAGGCAATCTCGACGCAGACGTCCAGATCAGGGTGCATCCCCATGGTGATGACATGCGTGGGCGTTTCGGCTTCGGGATAGGTGATGTCGAGATCCCGACGCAGGGTGAGACGGAATCGCCCCTGAAGCGCAGTTTCGATGGCAGTCACGCAAACCTCGCCATCGCCTTGTGTGCCGTGGCCATCACCGCAAGAAAACAAAGCGCCATCGGCAAAAACAGGCAAGTAGAGCGTGGTCCCCGCAACCAGTTCCTTATTGTCTAGGTTGCCGCCGTGCGCGCGCGGTTCAATCGTCGAGATGCGACCCCATTCGGCTGGCGGCGCCACGCCCATCACGCCGAAGAATGGCGCGAGCGGCAATTTGAGTCCCCACGGCATTGTCGCTTCGTTAGCGGCCGCGTCGAGCGGGATGGTGGTCAGATGTGACACAGGAAAATCCTGCGGCAACGTACCGACCAGCGGACGTATGGCGTTGTAACCCCAGTCCTGGCGCAGTTGGACATCCAGGATATCGACCTGCAGAACATCGCCCGGTTTTGCGCCTTCGATAGCAACAGGTCCTGTCAGAATATGACCCGGCATGCCGGGTTCGCCTGCCGCGTGAATGTCGAGAAGTTCAGGCGGCACATGAAAACCGTCACCCGGCAACACTTGGGGACCACCCGAAACCGTATTGATGGTGACTTCTGACCCGCTTGCTACCGTCGCAACAGGCGCACGTTTGGCATCGAAATAGCCCCAATGGCAGTTCTTTGCACCAGCTTCGATGATCATGCGGGAAGTCTTTGTTCAGCAAGCGTTACCCAGTACGAGCAACCAGTCGGGATGACCTCGTCGTTGAAGTCGTATTCGGGGTGATGCAGCCCTGGCCCCTGCCCAATCCCCAGCTGGATGTAGGCGCCGGGACAGGCTTGCAGCATATAGGCGAAATCTTCGCCCCCGGTGGTGCGCGGAGCGTCGGTATTGCAGTCGCCAGCCACTTCGCGGGCCGCCTCGGCGCAAAAAGCGGTTTCGGTCTCGTGGTTCGACATAACGGGATAAGGCTCTTGATCGAAACCCAGCTCCGCCACTGCGCCGTAGCTTTGCGCGGTCAGCTCGGCGATGGCCCGGATCCGCTCCAGTGTTTTGGTGCGCACCTCCATGTCGAAACTACGGACTGTGCCGCGCAAAACCGCGTGTTCGGGGATGACGTTGAACGCCTCGGACTCCGTGCGAAAGGATGTAACGGACACGACGACGGCCTGCTGCGGATCGGTGTTGCGCGACACGACCGATTGCAGCGCCATCACGATGGCAGATGCGGCAAGCGTAGTGTCCACAGTATTGTTCGGGCGTGCCGCATGTCCGCCCTTGCCGCGCACGTTGATGTGGAAACTGTCGACCGCGGCGTAGAACGCGCCGGGGCGGATCGCGAAGGTGCCAAACGGCAGAAGCGGCGAATTGTGCAAGCCGTAGATTTCTGAAATCCCGAACTTGTCGATCAATCCATCCTGCACCATCGCCTCGGCTCCGGCGCCGCCTTCTTCGGCGGGCTGAAAAACGACAGCGACCGTACCGTCGAAATTGCGTGTCTCAGCCAGGTACCGCGCGGCCCCCAGCAGCATGGCAGTATGGCCGTCATGGCCACAAGCGTGCATCTTGCCCGGCGTTTTCGAAGCATGGGCCGCGCCTGTGGCCTCAAATATCGGCAAGGCGTCCATGTCGGCGCGAAAGGCGATGGTTTTGCCGGATGTGTTAGATTTGCCGTGGATCAGCGCCACAATCCCAGTGCGCCCGATCCCTTCTACCACGCTGTCACAGCCGAACGCCCGCAGTTTGTCCGCCACGATCCCTGATGTGCGTGGCAGGTCGTATTGCAGTTCCGGGTTTTCGTGCAAATCCCGGCGCCAAGCGGTGATCTCGGGATGCAATTCGGCAAAACGGTTGCGGATGGGCATGGTGTCTCTCGTGCCTGATGTGGGTGGTTGCCCGCATCAGACCTCAGAAAGTCGACAGTGGCAAACGAGAAACGCGCTTAACGTCCAACCGCATAAGCTTGCATCAAACGTGGTGTTGCAGCAGCCCGCAACATGCCGTCGGGTTCGCGCAAGGCGGCGGTCAGTCGACCGACCGTCCAAGGCTCTGCCACCGTCACGATATGGCCCCGCCTCCGAAGATCTGCGATCACGCCCTCACCTACGTTGGGTTCGATCATCATTTCGCCCGTTCGCACCTCGCGCGGGTAGAACGAACCCTGAAAATGCATCGAATGGAACAACGGCTGATCCATACATTCCTGCAAACCGATGCCGAAATGCACAAAGCGCAGAAACCAGATCAACTGCCATTGGTCCTGCTGATCGCCACCGGGTGTGCCAAAGACCAACTGTCGCCCGTCCTTTTCGGCAAGGCTCGGGGTAAGGGTCGTGCGGGGCCTCCGCTTGGGGGCAAGCGAGGTCGGCAATCCGTCCTCGAGCCAGAACATCTGAGCGCGAGAATTCAACGGGAAACCTAAGCCGGGAATGACTGGATTGCTTTGCAGCCAACCACCCGACGGCGTTGACGAAACCATGTTGCCCCAGCGGTCGATGATATCGAGATGAACAGTGTCTCCGCGCTTTTCAGTAAGATGCGACATGGTCGGTTCCTGAGCGGCGACCGGGCCGACATTGAAGTCTCGTTGCGCGCGCTCGACATAGGCATCGGCCAGATGTTCAAAGCCGGGAACGCGACCGGGGCGTTGGTCCAGTGACGCACTGTCGCCAATCAGTTTCCGCCGTTCGGCGTTGTACTCTTCACTCAGTAGCACATCCATCGGGATTTCACTAAAATCCGGGTCGCCATAATAGGCTTCGCGGTCTGCATAGGCTAGTTTGATTGCTTCAATCGCTGTGTGCACGAATTCCGCACCGTTCGGGTCCATCGACTCGATGTCGACCCCCTTGAGGATCGCCAGCGCCTGCAACAGCACTGGTCCTTGTGCCCACGCCTGCGTCTTGTGGACAGTCCATCCGTGGTAGTCATAGGTCAGCGGTGCTTCATAGCTGGCGCGCCACTCTGACATATCCGTCGGAGCCAGCACTGCTGAATGCTTCTTGTTTGATACGTCCATCACATGCGCATCGCCGAGGTAACCAAAGATCGCATCAGCAACAAAGCCCTCGCGCCATTCCTTGCGGGCTGTTTCGATCTGGTCTTCGCGCGTTGCACCTTCGCTGCGGGCCAGTCGGTCATAGGTTGCGGCAAGGTCCGGGTTCTTGAACAGCGCATGAGGGCGCGGTGCAGCGCCATCGGGCATCCAAACCGCTGCCGAACTTGGCCATTCCGTTTCGAAAAATTCGGCCAGACCAGCAATCATATGCGCGACGCGCGGAAGCACCGGGTGCCCGTCTCGTGCATAGCTGATCGCTGGCTGCATGACCTCGGGCAGCGAGATTGTACCGTGATCGCGCAACATCAACATCCAGCCATCAAAGGCTCCGGGCACCACTGTCGACAGCAACCCTGACCCCGGAACCAGCGTCAAACCTTGTGTAAGGTAATGTTCCGGCGTGGCTGCTGCGGGGGCGACACCTTGCGCGCACAGCACATCCACGCGGCCTGTGTCGACGGAATAAAAGATCGCCGGCATATCCCCTGCTGGACCGTTTAGATGCGGCTCGACCACTTGCAGGGTCAATGCCGTCGCCACGGCAGCATCAAACGCGTTGCCGCCTTTTTCGAGAATGCTCATGCCAACAGAAGAGGCGATCCAATGCGTCGATGTGACAACGCCAAACGTACCACGGATCTCTGGGCGGGTGGTGAAATCGGACATGGGGCCTCCGGAACGATTAATGTGCGGGCTCACCCGATGGGTCCGGTATCGCAAAGTCTGGTGCGGGCGGTGGGACTCGAACCCACACGGCGCAAAGGCCTTCGGATTTTAAGTCCGATATGTCTACCATTCCATCACGCCCGCATCGCATTATCCCTAGCCGGGAGGTGAGGCGAAAACAATGGTTTGGATCGGAGATTCGCGGCAATTTCTGATTTCAGCGGTGCAAGCTCAGAGGTCATCGCCCTCGGGCTGCTTGATCAGCGCGCGTTCTCCCAACCACGGGTTCAGCGCGACCGCTTCCTTAAGGATCAGTTGCGCCTCGTCCTCCCGGCCCAACGCGATCAGGGTCAACGCCTTTCCGGTCAACGCACCCGTGTGGCGGGGGCTTAGCGCAATCGCCTGATCGAGATCTGGAAGAACCGCAGGATAGTCCCCACGCAGGTAATTCAGAAAAGCGCGCTGATTGTAGCCTTCGGCATAGAACGGGCAATAGGAAACAAGTGTGTTCAGCCGGTTATTAGCCCGCAGATAGTCGCCAATCCGCATGGCACGCAGGGCTTCGTCCAGCATCATCTGCGAAGGCTCATCTGGCGCTTGGAGCCACAAATCCCAAAACTGGTTGGAAAAGGTGCGCGCGATCATTTCGCTGGGCGCACGCTGCACCTCGGCATACAGACCATCAAGGGCCGCAGTGTGATCTGGCGCCACTGGACACCCATCTGCCGCCGCACTTTGCGCCGCAACCACGGCAAAGATTGAAATCAGATTCCGCATGATCGCATTTGGCAGCGCCAAAGCCGATCGGTCAAGTCACGTTCCCGAAAGTCTCTTCTTTGACCGCTTGCATGGCGACATAGGTCGAGGTCGCCGCGACATGGGGAAGGGTCGAAATTTTCTCGGCCAACACCTTGCGATAGCTGCGCATATTCGCGGTGCGCACCTTGAGCAAGTAGTCGAAATTCCCAGCGATCAGGTGCGCCTGTTCGATCTCGGGAATTTTGGCCACCGCTTCGTTGAACGCAGCCAAGGCGACCTCGCGGGTGTGCGTCATCTTCACTTCAACAAAGGCGATGTGATCGAGCCCCAATCTTATTGGGTCAAGTAAGGCCCGGTAGCCTTGAATTGCGCCCATTTCCTCAAGCCGTCGCAACCTGGCCTGCGTGGGGGATTTCGACAAGCCAATCCGCCGCGACAGCTCGGTGATCGACACACGCCCATCACGTGCCATCTCCTGCAAAATCGCTCGGTCGAATCTGTCCAGATCTGAGATAATCAATTCGCCTGCCTTTCCCGCTAAAATCAGTTCATTCGACGTGCCAAAATTCGATAATCCGGCACTTACCCTGCTTCTTCAGCGATATTGTAGAGGATATGACTGGAGATCGCCATGCCCCGTGATGAGCTGCCCAACCTACGCCCCCTAATCGACGACAACACCTATGCTGACGAAGAGCACAAATTGCAAAGCCTACGCACCGCCGCGCAGCTGACCCAAGCGGATCGCAACGCAGTCAAGGGACGTGCAACCAAGTTAGTCACGGCGATCCGCGAAGATTCGCGCCCCGGTCTGATGGAAGTATTCCTCAGCGAATACGGCCTGTCGACCGAAGAAGGCATCGCGCTGATGTGTCTGGCCGAAGCGTTGTTGCGGGTGCCCGATGCCGCGACCATCGACGCGCTGATCGAAGACAAGATCGCGCCATCGAACTGGGCCAGCCATTTGGGCGAAAGCACGTCGCCTTTGGTCAACGCCTCCACATGGGCGCTGATGCTGACTGGCAAGGTGCTCAAAGACGAACAGCCCGGTCCCGTTGGCCATTTGCGCGGCGCGATCAAACGTCTTGGGGAGCCGGTGATCCGCACCGCCGTGGGCCGCGCAATGAAGGAAATGGGCGCACAGTTCGTTTTGGGTGAGACGATCCAATCCGCCATGAAACGCGCGGCCAGGATGGAAACCAAAGGTTACACCTATTCCTACGACATGCTTGGCGAAGCTGCGCGCACGGAATCTGACGCTCGCCGTTACCACCTGTCCTATTCCCGCGCCATCAGCGCGATCGCCGAAGCGGCCAATTCAAAGGACATCCGCGAGAACCCCGGTATCTCAGTCAAACTCTCGGCGCTGCATCCACGCTATGAAGAAGCGCAACAGGACACCGTGATGAACGAAGTGGTGCCGCGCCTGCGCACGCTGGCACAGCTGGCGCGGTCGGCGGGCATCGGGCTCAACATCGACGCCGAAGAAGCGGACCGCCTGTCGGTTTCCCTTGACGTGATCGAAACCGTGTTGTCGGAATCATCGCTCAAGGGGTGGGATGGGTTCGGCGTGGTCGTGCAGGCTTACGGGCCGCGCGCGGGGCATGTCATCGACTGGCTTTACAATCTGGCCGAACGGCTGGACCGCAAGATCATGGTGAGGCTGGTCAAAGGTGCCTATTGGGACACCGAGATCAAACGCGCACAGGTGGCGGGCCTTCCAGCCTTCCCGGTGTTCACAGCGAAGCATCACACGGACATCAGCTACATCGCCAATGCGCGCAAGCTGTTGGGTATGACTGACCGGATTTACCCACAATTCGCCACCCACAACGCGCATACCGTGGCCGCGATCCTGCATATGGCGCAGGACCGTTCGTCGTTCGAATTCCAGCGTCTGCATGGCATGGGCGAAGCGCTGCACGACATCGTCAAGGACGCCGAGGGCACCCGCTGCCGCATCTATGCTCCGGTCGGCGCACATCGCGATCTGCTGGCCTATCTCGTACGGCGCCTGTTGGAGAATGGCGCGAACAGTTCCTTCGTGAACCAGATCGTCGACACAGAAGTGCCAGCGTCCGAAGTGGCTTCCGATCCATTCGACGCGCACCCGGTGCCACATCTCGCAACCGGGCCAGAGCTGTTTGCACCAGAGCGTTCGAACTCCATCGGTTGGGACCTTACCCATCGCCCGACCCGTACTGCGATCGAAGCGGCGCGCAAACCGTTTGCTATGACACAGTGGTCCGCCGCACCGATCGTGGCAAGCGATCCCGAAATCGGTGCAACAGACCCCGTGATCAACCCTGCGCGACCCAGCGACACAGTGGGATCGGTGACTTGGGCCACGTCCGACACGGTCGCCGCAGCTTGCGCCGCAGCCAGGCCGTGGGACGCCACCGCAGCAGAACGTACTACGGTTCTGAACAAGGCGGCTGACCTTTACGAGACGCATTACGGCGAAGTGTTCGCACTCTTGGCCCGCGAGGCGGGGAAATCGCTGCCCGACGCGGTCGCCGAATTGCGCGAGGCGGTGGATTTCCTGCGATATTACGCGGCTCGTGCAGAGGGCCCAGACCCTCAAGGCATCTTTGCCTGCATCAGCCCGTGGAATTTTCCGCTGGCGATCTTCACCGGGCAAATCGCGGCAGCCCTTGCCACTGGCAATGCCGTGTTGGCGAAACCTGCCGAGCAGACGCCGCTGATCGCGCATCGCGCCGCACAATTGCTGCACAAGGCAGGGGTGCCGAAGACAGCGCTGCAACTGCTGCCCGGTGCCGGCGATGTCGGCGCGGCCTTGACATCGAACCCGGCGGTCAAGGGCGTTGCCTTCACCGGCTCGACCGAGACTGCGCAAATCATCCATCGCAGCATTGCCAAACACCTTGACCCCGGCGCGCCGTTCATCGCTGAAACCGGCGGTCTCAACGCAATGATCGTGGACAGCACCGCTCTGCCCGAACAGGCGGTACAGGCAATCGTCGAATCTGCTTTTCAATCCGCAGGACAACGCTGTTCCGCGCTGCGCTGCCTCTACGTGCAAGAAGACATCGCCGACAGTTTCACCGAGATGCTGACCGGTGCCATGGACGCGCTAGTGATCGGCGATCCTTGGACCTATGGCACCGATGTCGGCCCCGCAATTGATGCCGAGGCGCGTGACGGCATCATCTCTTATGTCGATGCAGCCGAGGCCGAGGGCCGTGTGCTTCACCGTTTGCCGCTGCCCGGCGGCGGCACGTTTGTGCCCCCCACCCTGATCCAGGTCTCCGGGATCGAAGACATGGAGCGCGAGATTTTCGGCCCTGTGCTGCACATCGCGACGTTTAAATCCAAGAACATCGACACAGTGATCGACGCCATCAATGGTACGGGTTACGGGCTGACCTTTGGTCTGCAAACGCGTATCGACGACCGCGTGCAGCATATCTCGGAACGGATCGAGGCAGGCAATATCTATGTGAACCGCAACCAGATCGGCGCGATCGTTGGAAGCCAGCCGTTTGGTGGTGAAGGACTGTCGGGCACCGGACCCAAGGCGGGCGGGCCGAATTATCTGGCACGTTTCCGCAAGCATCCTGCGGAAGCAGAAACGGAAGCGTGGTCATCGCAGGATAGCAATGACCGGCTGACCAAAGCCTTAGCTGGCCAGGCTGGCAAGCATATTATGACCAAGACCACCCTGCCCGGACCGACCGGGGAATCCAATGTGCTGACGACGATGGCGCGTGGGCCGATCCTTTGCCTTGGGCCAGGTGCAAAAACCGCGGTCGCGCAGGCAAAGGCCGTCGAAGCCTTGGCCGGAATAGCCATCGTTGCAGAGGGCAACATCGACGCCGCGTGGCTGTCCGATCTACCCGCAGACGGAGTGCTTTGGTGGGGCGATCCAGAGACAGCGCGTGTGTTGCGGGCCGCGTTGGCCAGCCGCTCCGGTCCAATCCTGCCCCTCATCACCGGGATGCCGGACAAAGGCCATGTCTGCCATGAACGGCATGTATGCGTCGACACCACGGCCTCGGGCGGAAACGCACAGCTTCTAAGCGGCGCGGCTTGACGCGCCGCCGCTTTGCGCCAACTGTCGCGGCATGTTTCCAATCCGCGATCACAACCCGTCGGGCCGTACGCCCTTTGTCACATACGCGCTGATTGTCGCGAATGTCGGCATCTTCTTGAGCTATTGGCCGCTGATGCAAAGCGACCAAGATATCATGCGCTTTTACTTTGACTATGCTCTGATCCCGGCGCTTGTCAGCGAAGGTCAGGGGTTCAGCGGGTTTCTCACTTCCATGTTCCTGCATGGCGGCTGGATGCATCTGATCGGCAACATGCTGTTTTTGTTCATTTTCGGCGACAACATGGAAGATGAAATGGGGCATGTGGGCTTTACCCTGTTTTATCTCGCTGCAGGGCTGGGTGCCGGGTTCATCCACTACGTCAGTGCGCCGGGATCACCTGTTCCTACTGTTGGGGCGTCCGGTGCGATTGCTGGGGTGATGGGCGGTTACCTGTTGCTGTTCCCCAAGGCCAAGGTCGATATCCTGATCATCATCGTGATTATCTTTCGCATTTTTCCGATCCCTGCCTGGATCATGTTGGGTCTATGGTTCGCCATGCAAATCTTTGGTGGGTTCGGCACGGCAGCGGACGAAGGCGGCGTCGCCTATTGGGCGCATGTCGGCGGCTTTGTCATCGGGCTGGCACTGACGATCCCGCTTTGGCTGCGTCTGGGTGGGCCGCAATACTGGACAC
This sequence comes from Paracoccaceae bacterium, assembly GCA_024742575.1. Classification (GTDB taxonomy): domain Bacteria; phylum Pseudomonadota; class Alphaproteobacteria; order Rhodobacterales; family Rhodobacteraceae; genus Marivita. The sequence continues at coordinate 16,381 of JANSYF010000058.1, forward strand.
GCACCGAAGGCCATCCGCCACACCCAGAAGCCAAGTACCAGCTTACTAGGTCACGCGTGCCGTCGGTGCGACGCAAATGACTGGCGCACTAAGGGTGGCATGCCATTGTGGCGCGGTCGAACTGTCCGTTCGGCTAAAAGACAGCCTTGAAAACGCCCGCCGCTGTGATTGCTCATATTGCCGTCGCCGGGGGACCCCGACCGCCAGCGTTCACAAGGATGATCTGAACATCGTCAAAGGCGCTGATAACCTGACACGCTACACATTTGGCACTCACACAGCGAAACACTATTTTTGCAAGACCTGCGGGATCTACACGCATCACCAACGCCGATCCGATCCAGAGGAATACGGCGTAAACATGGGATGCATTGAAGGCGTGAACCCCAAAGACTTTGAACCAATCGGCTGGCATGACGGTGTGAATCACCCTTCAGATCAATAATCCGTCAAGCCTAACCGCCAATTCCAAACAAAGCCTGAACACGCGTGATTGCACGGGTCCGTCTGCGCGTGTATCCCTCGGCAAAACCGAAATTCAAAGGAACGCGATCATGGCAGCCTATCAGTATGTCTATCACATGAGCGGGGTCTCAAAGACGTATCCCGGCGGCAAGAAGACGTTCGAAAACATCCACCTGAACTTCCTTCCCGGGGTCAAGATCGGTGTTGTCGGCGTCAACGGTGCGGGTAAGTCGACCCTGCTCAAGATCATGGCCGGGCTCGACAAAGATTTCTCGGGCGAAGCTTGGTCTGCCGAAGGTGCCAAAGTCGGCTACCTGCCGCAGGAACCGCAGCTTGATCCGGCGTTGACCGTGCGCGAGAATGTCATGCTGGGCGTGGCAGATAAAAAGGGCAAGCTGGACCGATTCAACGAACTGGCCATGAACTACAGTGACGAAACCGCTGACGAAATGGCCGCTTTGCAAGACGAGATCGACGCCAACAACCTTTGGGATCTGGACAGCCAGATCGACGTCGCAATGGAAGCCCTGCGCTGCCCCGCGGATGATGCCGACGTGACCACTTTGTCGGGCGGCGAAAAGCGCCGTGTCGCGCTATGCAAGCTGCTGCTTGAGGCACCAGACATGTTGCTGCTTGACGAACCAACCAACCACCTTGATGCCGAAACCATCGCATGGCTGCAAAACCATTTGGTCGAATACAAAGGCACGATCCTGATCGTGACCCACGACCGCTATTTCCTAGATGACATCACTGGTTGGATTCTCGAACTCGACCGGGGTCGTGGCATTCCCTACGAGGGCAATTATTCCAGCTGGCTGGAGCAGAAAGCCAAGCGGCTGGAACAAGAAGCGCGAGAAGACAAAGCCAAGCAGAAGACACTGGAGCGCGAACTTGCGTGGATGCGACAGGGCCAGAAAGCGCGTCAGGCGAAATCCAAGGCGCGTATCCAAGCCTATGAAGAGATGGCGGGTCAGTCCGAGCGCGAACGCGTTGGGCGAGCGCAAATCATCATTCCGAACGGTCCGCGCCTCGGGTCCAAAGTGATTGATGTCGATGGCTTGAAGAAGGCTATGGGCGATAAACTATTGATTGAGGATCTATCGTTCAGTCTCCCACCGGGTGGCATTGTCGGCGTGATCGGTCCGAACGGCGCCGGTAAATCGACGCTGTTCAAAATGCTTACCGGACAGGAACAGCCTGATGCGGGCGAGGTGTCCTACGGTGATACCGTACAGTTGGCCTATGTCGATCAATCGCGCGACGACCTGAACGCCAACGACACCGTGTGGGAAGCCATCTCGGGCGGGGCAGAAATCATCAAACTGGGCGATGCCGAAGTCAATTCCCGCGCATATTGCGGGTCGTTCAACTTCAAAGGTGGCGACCAGCAGAAGAAAGTCGGCCTTCTGTCTGGCGGTGAGCGAAATCGCGTTCACATGGCACGCCTGCTCAAGGAGGGCGGCAACGTTCTGCTGCTTGACGAACCGACCAACGATCTGGACGTCGAAACGCTCCGCGCGCTCGAAGATGCCATCGAAGATTTCGCGGGCTGCGCCGTGGTGATCAGCCACGACCGCTTCTTCCTTGATCGCCTGTGTACCCACATCCTTGCCTTCGAAGGCGACGCCCATGTGGAATGGTTCGAAGGCAACTTCGAAGACTACGAAGAAGACAAGAAGCGGCGTTTGGGCGCGGATGCCCTTGAGCCGAAGCGGGTGAAGTTTAAAAAGTTTGTTCGGTAACCGAAGTCAAGAAAGGCCGGGGCGCATTTTCCAGACGCGCCTCGGCGTGCCTCGATCCGATCTAACGTATCTTCATGGTTGACTGGCATTGCGGAAAATATTTCGTGCCGCCGAGGCCGCCTCACTTGTACCGCTCAGACGTCGGCCTTATACCAACGGCCCTATGAATTGACCGCTTTGGCATATTCTCGGTCACTGATAGAACGGACGCGTTCCTGATCGTTTGCGAAGAAGTTCCACGCGTCACAGCATCGCGCAACGATGTCGTCGTAGGTATCGAACACGGA
>JANSYF010000122.1 GCA_024742575.1 Paracoccaceae bacterium
CCGACGGGCCTTATGTTGTGAAAAAAGGGTCTGGCGTTACGGACCCGCAACGAAAAGGAAGTCCTACGTGGCACGTATTGCTGGCGTGAACATTCCCACAGGGAAGCGTGTTCCAATCGCCCTCACCTACATCACCGGTATCGGCCATACCTCCGCAAAGCAGATTTGCGAAGCGACTGGCATTGATCCGACCCGTCGTGTGAACGAACTGAGCGATGCCGAAGTGCTCGCCGTGCGTGAACATATCGACGCCAACTTCACTGTCGAAGGCGACTTGCGCCGCGAGACACAGATGAACATCAAGCGTCTGATGGACCTTGGCTGCTACCGTGGCCTGCGCCATCGCCGCAATCTGCCCGTTCGCGGTCAGCGGACACACACAAACGCTCGTACCCGCAAAGGCCCCGCAAAGGCCATTGCTGGCAAGAAGAAATAAGGGAGGGCAGATATCATGGCACGCGATACACGACGCGCAGGCAAGAAGAAGGTCTCCAAGAACATCGCAGCAGGCGTTGCGCATGTGAATTCTTCGTTCAACAACACCAAAATCCTGATCTCCGATGTGCAGGGCAACGCCATTTCTTGGTCGTCTGCTGGCACGATGGGTTTCAAAGGTTCGCGGAAATCCACACCTTACGCGGCTCAGTTGGCCGCCGAAGATGCGGGCAAAAAAGCGCAGGAACACGGTGTTAAGACGCTCGAAGTCGAAGTTCAGGGCCCCGGTTCGGGTCGTGAATCGGCTCTGCGCGCGCTGGCTGCTGTCGGCTTCAACATCACCTCGATCCGTGATGTGACGCCGATCGCGCACAATGGCTGCCGTCCGCCAAAGCGCCGCCGCGTCTAAAAACAAGCAGAACAATGGCATGGCCCCACCAATCGGTGGGGTCGTGCTTTCGTCATTTTAACCTCGGGCGTTTTTGCCTTTCGGACATGGGGCAGAAACAAGAATGGAGGGACGCATGATCCACAAAAACTGGGCAGAACTGATCAAGCCAACACAGCTTGAGGTCAAGCCGGGCGCCGATCCGTCGCGCGTTGCAACGGTTGTTGCTGAACCGCTTGAGCGGGGCTTTGGTCTTACGCTGGGCAACGCGCTGCGTCGCGTTTTGCTGTCGTCGCTTCAGGGCGCGGCCATCACCAGCGTTCAGATCGACAACGTTCTGCACGAATTCTCCAGCGTCGCTGGTGTTCGCGAAGACGTCACAGACATCGTTCTGAACCTAAAGGGTGTTTCGCTCCGCATGGAAGTCGAAGGCCCCAAGCGCGTTTCGATCAACGCGAAGGGTCCGGGCGTCGTCACCGCTGGCGATATTTCGGAAACCAACGGCATCGAAGTGCTGAATCGCGAGCACGTGATCTGCCACCTTGACGATGGTGCAGACCTGTACATGGAACTGACGGTCAACACCGGTAAAGGTTACGTGTCTGCTGACAAGAACAAGCCAGAAGATGCGCCCATCGGCCTGATGCCGATCGACGCGATCTATTCGCCGGTCAAGAAAGTCGCCTATGACGTTCAGCCGACTCGCGAAGGTCAGGTTCTGGACTATGATAAGCTGACCATGAAGATCGAAACCGATGGGTCGCTGACACCCGAAGATGCCGTTGCCTATGCTGCGCGCATCGTTCAGGATCAGCTGTCGATCTTCGTCAACTTCGACGAACCGGAATCGGCGCGCCCGCAGGACGACGACGATGGTCTCGAGTTCAACCCGCTTCTGCTCAAGAAAGTGGACGAACTGGAACTGTCTGTCCGTTCGGCGAACTGCCTCAAGAACGACAACATCGTCTATATCGGCGATCTCATCCAGAAAACCGAAGCCGAGATGCTCCGCACCCCGAACTTTGGCCGCAAGTCGCTGAACGAGATCAAAGAAGTGCTGTCCGGCATGGGTCTGCACCTTGGCATGGATGTCGAGGATTGGCCGCCAGACAACATCGAAGACCTGGCGAAAAAGCTGGAAGACAACTTTTAAGAACCCGTAGGGTGCGTGATCGTCTCGCACCCTACACCCCGGGCATCCGCCCCAAGGAGAGCCGCTGACACGCATCGGTGGCCGGACAAAGCAAAAATGCCCGTAGAGGGCACATTAGGAGAAGACACATGCGTCACGCACGAGGCTATCGCCGCCTGAACCGCACACACGAGCACCGCAAGGCGCTTTTCGCGAACATGGCTGGCTCGCTCATCGAACATGAGCAAATCAAGACAACCCTGCCCAAGGCAAAAGAACTGCGCCCGATCGTTGAAAAGCTGATCACGCTGGGCAAGCGCGGCGATCTGCACGCCCGCCGTCAGGCGCGCGCATCGCTCAAGCAGGACATGCACGTTGCCAAGCTGTTTGAAGTGCTTGGTCCGCGCTTTGCAGACCGCAAGGGCGGCTACATCCGCATCCTGAAAGCGGGCTTCCGCTATGGCGACATGGCACCGATGGCGATCATCGAATTCGTGGATCGCGATGTCGACGCGAAAGGCGCGGCTGACAAAGCACGCATCGCCGAGTTCGAGGCAGCCGACGAAGAATAAGATCACGCCCCAGTGGCACGATCACGGCCCCGCCCAAGTGGCGGGGCTTTTTCGTTTCTGGCGGACGCGGCGTACCGGCACCGCGCGGTCCATTTCCGCGCGCTTAACCCTTCGGCCCGATACCTCCCGCCCATTGGATCCGATACCCGTTCCGTCTTTTGGCGGAACACCCCAAGCGACGACCCTCTCTCTGCGGACGTGTCATACGTTCAGACCATGAGAGATGCATCTCATACCAACGGCCTGATTGTTTGACTCGCAGAGGATTCCCTTCTGCAGAAAAATCTGAATCACTGTCTTCAAACGATGGAGGCTTTGATGGCAGTTGAAATCACACGGAAAGACGTGTCGGCGGGCGATCTTCGAGCG
>JANSYF010000076.1 GCA_024742575.1 Paracoccaceae bacterium
GATCACGGCAGCAAGGATCAGGACAAGGCCCAATCCGATGGCTATGGCCAAAAATACGAGGATTGGCAGGTATTCCCGCAGCATGTCTTCCAAGACGAGGCTCCTTTTCCCATCGCGCACCAAGACGCGCCGTCAAGTGGCAAGGTTGACTTGGGGCTGATCTACTCCCGTCTCTGCCAAGGGTCAACCGCAGGGCGGCATCTATTCCGTTACAAATAGCCGCTTGAAATCACACGGATCAATCGAATTTTCCCCTTATTTCTAGCCACATGCGGCAATCGGTCGGTATCGATTGCCCTACTCGACCGCGCCGTTGCGTCGCGGCACCTGCCCGATCGTCGGGCAGAAACAGGACAAAGAACTGATGCCGTACAGTTTTGAGTCTATTCCCGGTAGCTTTTATGGCACGCTTTACATGCGGCGCCGATCTGCCCTAACCCGGCACGCAGCTGGTCTTCGGTCTCAAGTGATGCTGCAAGCGAAGTGGCGACATCTTCAAGGGATTTGGATTTCGCAGTGAAATCATCGAAATCTTCCCAGATCGCTGGCAAAGCTTCGGTTTTGGGGTCCATTTCTTTGATCCGGAAAAGGTCTGGCGTTTGCTTTGCATGCCGCGCGATTTCAGCTGCGGCCGCGCGGGCTGCCATAACATCGAAATCGCGTTCGCCTTTGACCATCGCGCCCAACACCTTGGTGTTGTCTTGTGTCTCTGTCATCGACTCCATGCGCGCCAACACGGCTGGGTTAGAAACGCCAGTATGAGCGATCGCCAAGGTGCCGAGCCCAATCAGCGCCATTGCAGTGGGTAAAACAATACGGGTCATCCCCCCCCCTCCTTCCAATTTGGTTGGGCTGTTCAGGCCGCGGCGTCGTATCGCGTGAAAACCCGAGTAGATCCGTCGCGCAGGATCAGATGAACTTCATAAGCCTCGCGCTGGTGTTCTGGCCCCATGCCCGGCGATCCAAATGGCATGCCGGGCACCGCGAGCCCAATCCCTTCGGGACGCTCGGCCAGAAGCTTGCGAATGTCTTGGGCCGGCACATGGCCTTCGACCACATATCCCTCGATATCCGCTGTGTGGCACGACGCCATGTTCCGGGGTATCCCGCGTTTGATCTTTTCTTGGACCAAACCGCCACTTGTCCGCGCTTCGGTGGTGATACGAAATCCGTCCTGTTCAAGGATCTCGATCCACGCCATACAACAGCCGCAGTTCGGGTCTTTGAAGACATGCATTTGTGGCGCGGTTTGGGCCTGTGCGCTTTTCGTCGCAACCATGACCGCAGCAGCACCCAAAAGGAACGATCTGCGCGAATAATAAGACGTCTCAGACATGCGGCTTCCTTCAAAATCGCTTTGCCTGACGAAACCCTTTGAACACCTAAAGGTCAACACAGCGCGGGATGCGTTTTCGCACAAAACAAACCTACCGCGCTCAAATCCTCGCGAGAATCCGCGTCCTTCACGCGAATTCGATCAAATCCCACAATGTGCCGTAAAGGTCTTCGAACACGGCAACGGTGCCATAGCTTTCGCGCTTTGGGGCCCGGACAAAATTGACTCCACGGCTTTGGTAAAGGGTAAAATCGCGCTCAAAGTCATCTGTCTGCAGGAACAGGAAAACCCGCCCCCCGGTTTGGTTGCCAACGCGGCTATCCTGTTCAGGGCCTGACGCCTTGGCCAATAGGATCGACGCCGTGCCAGCCCCCTTTGGTCGCACAACAACCCATCGCTTGTCTTGCTCAGGCTGATAGGTGTCCTCGAGCAGGTCAAATTCCAGAACGCGTGTGTAAAAGTCGATGGCAGCGTCATAGTCACGTACCACCAACGCGATCAGCGCAAGTGACTGTTTCATCAAGGTCTCCTCTTGCCATTCCGACACCTTCCGCCATGCGGCAGTGGCGATCCACAAGAAATGATCTGCCAGGTCGTTTTTAACTGCGACAGACCGTGCACGTCGAACCGACACTTGGACAATGACCGCCACGAAAGCCCCTACCATGACATCGAACCTGCACGATTTTCTGCACCACACGACCTATGATGATCTGCCAGAACATGTACGCGGTTTTGCACGACGCTGGTTGCTTGACCTCATCGGCGTCGCCGCAGGTGGGCGCAGAACACACCTTTCGCACATCATTCATGATCACGCGGCGCGCCACTTTGGCGGGCATGGCGCACAATTGCTGTTTGACGGGCGCATGGTCAGCCCCTCAGGCGCCGCACTTGCGGGTGGTATGACCATAGACTCGCTGGATGCTCATGACGGCCACAAACTGACCAAGGGACATGTCGGGTGTGGTGTATTCCCATCACTACTTGCCATGGCACAAGCCGAGGAAGGCATGACGGCCAAAGACTTTCTCACTGCTTTGGCTATCGGGTACGAAATCGGAACACGCGCGGGGATTGCCCTGCACAGGACAGCCACCGACTACCACACGTCCGGCGCGTGGATCGCCGTAGCCGTGGCCGCATTGGGCGCGCGTGTGCTGCGCCTGGACGCAACCAAAACCCGCGAGGCAATGGGCATCGCCGAATACCACGGACCGCGCAGCCAGATGATGCGCACGATCGACCACCCCACGATGGTCAAGGATGGATCAGGCTGGGGCGCAATGGCAGGCTTGTCTGCCGCCTATCTGGCACAGGATGGGTTTACGGGCGCTCCAGCGCTTACCGTCGAACAGGACGACGTTGCCGACCTTTGGGCCGATCTGGGTGACAATTGGCGGATTTCCGAGCAGTATTTCAAGTTCTATCCAGTCTGCAGATGGGCACAGCCCCCATTGCAAGCCGTACTGAACCTGCGCCAAACGCACGGCCTGACCTCAGATAAGGTTGTTCGGATCGACATCACCACCTTCCACCAATCCCGCCGACTGGCGGTCACCGACCCAAAAACAACCGAGGAAGCCCAATACTCCACCGCCTTTCCAACCGCCGTTGGCATGGTGCGTGGGACCTGCGGCCCTGCAGACGTGAACGAAGCAAGCTTTTCAAACCCCGAAATTCAACGTCTTGCCCGGTCTATGGTGATCCGCGAAAGCGACAACTATAACGCAGCCTTTCCGGCCAGAAGAATTGCCGACGTCACTTTGGTTTTGCAAGACGGGCGAGAACTGAGCTCCGGGCCGACCGAAGCCCTTGGCGATCCGGAAAACCCGATCCCTCTTGAAACTGTGGTGTCCAAGTACCGCGCCTACGCCGCACCAGTGCTGGGTCAGGCACGGACGCACAAGATCGAAACCCAAGTGCTGTCCTTGGCGGAAGGCGACGATCTCGCTTCGCTCCTGGCCTTGCTCACCGAGGCGGAGTGACAGTTTAGGACGTCATCACCACCAATGCCATCGCCGACAGAACAAGCATGATCGGGCCCCACACCATACGCTCTGGCTTTGACGGCGTGATCCAGTTCAGAACCGTGCTTACACCCGTCACGGCAAGCGCCATCCAGCCTGTCCAGACCGGCCAGCCCAACCCCGGAAAGCCAGCCGCCGACAAGATCGCCAGCCCTTGAAACAGCAACACCGGGATCGACACCGCGGCAATGATGCGTCCCGACATCGGCAGCGCACCGTCATGCTGGCCACCTTGCGTATACCGACCCAATGGCGCGCCAAGGATCAGCGCAACCTGAAAGAACGCTATCGCCAGCATTGCAGTGGCATAGAGATGTGCGATCTGGACCGTCACTGCCAGCTTGGTGCGCGCTTGTCGAAAAACGCCCCCACCCCTTCGCGCGCTTCGTCCGATTGCCACCGTCGCGCCAAAGCGTCGATGGCCATATCCACCTGCTCTGGCGTAACCCGTCCAGCAAGATCGCGCATCAGCGTCTTGGCGTCTGCCACGGCCCCCGGCGCGCTTGACAAGTAGGGCAGCACCTCGGCCTCGATGGCCCCGTCCAAACCGTCCGGTTCAACCGTACGGCTCAACAGGTTCAGCCGTACCGCTTCTTCTGCCCCAAACACCCGCGCCGACATGAACACCTCCGAAGCCCGTGTCCCCCCCATGCGTGACAGCACATAAGGTCCGATATTGGCTGGAATCAGCCCCAGCCGCGTTTCCGTAAACCCCAATTTGGCCCCGGTAACGCCAATTGCCACATCGCACACGGAAACAAGACCAACGCCTCCCCCCAGCGCATTGCCCTGAACCCGACCAATAAGCGGCTGCGGCAAATCATAAAGCGCGCCCAGCACGGTGGCGATGCGGCGGCTTTCTACCCGGCGTGTGTCCGCATCCATATCGAACTGCTCGCGCATCCACGCCAGATCACCACCCGCGCAAAACGTCTTACCATCCGCCGCAAGCACCACGACCCGCACCGCCGGGTCGCTGGCCAAGCGCCGCGCCGCCTCTTCCAACTCGGTCATCATCTGCGCCGACAACGCGTTATGCTTTTCGGACCGCGCCAGCGTCAACGTCGCCACGCCGCGCGCATCGGTTTCCACCCGGATCAAACTCACCCTCGCATCCTCCGCGCCATTGCAGCGGCCTCCGACACAGCCTTCATGTCCAAATCATGCTCAAAGCCCAGCGCGGTCACCCGCTCTGCCACGGCCTCGGTCGCCACATTACCAACAGCCCCAGGCGCATAGGGGCAACCGCCCAAACCACCGACAGCCGCATCAAACACCCGCAACCCAAGACCCAATGACGCCTCCACATTGTCACAGGCCAGACCACCGGTGTCATGGTAATGCCCCGCCAATCGCTCTGCCGGCATTTCCTGCAAGACGGCGTCCAGCATCTTGACAATGCTCTCAGGTGTCGCCCGCCCGATCGTGTCACCCAAAGACACCTCGTAACATCCCATGTCCCGCAACGCCGCCACCACCCGCGCTACAGCGTCCGGCGCGACCGGTCCATCATATGGACACTCAACCACGCAAGACACATAGCCGCGCAGCGGCACCCCTGCGGCAACCGCAGCTTCCGCCACGGGCCGGAACCGCGTAAGACTCTCGGCAATCGTCGCGTTGATATTGGCCTTTGAGAACCCTTCCGATGCAGAGCCGAAAATCGCAACCTCATCTGCCTTCGCCGCAACAGCATCTTCAAACCCGCGTATATTCGGCGTGAGCGCGGCGTAAGACACACCCGGCATCCGCGCGATCCCGGCCAGAACAGCCCCCGAATCCGCCATCTGCGGCACCCATTTCGGACTCACGAAACTCGCACATTCGATCCGCCGGAACCCGGCACGCGACAGACAATCAACCAGCGCGATCTTTTCGGCAACGGGGATCAGTCGTGCCTCATTCTGCAAGCCGTCGCGCGGCCCCACTTCAAAGATTTCCACGCGCTCAGCCACTGCGCGAACCCTTCGCTTCTTCTTTTTCCAAATATGCTCGGCCTGACATCAGCCAGCAGCCTCCCACGCCGGGTAAAAGTCTTGCGTATAAAGGCCGGTGCCCGCCTTCGGCAGTGATTTCTGGAACTCAGACCGCTCGGTGATACGCTCGTACCATTCTGCGACTGCCGGATGCCGATCCAACATGGCAAAGTGTCGAGACATGTAAACGGCTTGCCCAACCGAGACATCCGCCGCCGAAAACCCGCTGGTCAGCAGGTAATCCCTATTCTCTATTGGTGTAGACAATCGCGCCTCAATCGCATCGTAGCACTTAGCAAGGCGCGCAGCCTCAAGCTTCATTACGATCGGCGACCGCATCGCGTCCTCGTAAAGCATGATATGTTGCTGCGTCAGTGCTGCGGCGTGCTGGCTGATGGTCTCGGCAAAATGTACCCAGACCAACCAAGCCATCCGATCAGGATCATCCGGCCCCCGGCCCATATTTGCCTTGGGAAACCGCTCGCAAAGGAATTCGGTGATCGCCCCGGTCTCGAACATCCGCTCTCCGTCGATCTCAAGCGCAGGCACCCGTCCCGCAGGCGACAGGCTCAGGTATTCCGGATCGCGCAACGATCGATCAAACGCATGTTGCACGACCTCAAAATCGACATCCAATTCGTACAAAAGCCAAAGTGTCCGCATTGAACGAGTCTGAGGGCAATGGTGCAACCGGATCATGACTCTTCCTCTTCCAGACGAATTAGCACGGCCCCTGCCTCGACCTGAGACCCGGCCTCGGCCATGACCTCGGCAACAACGCCATCACGAGCGGCCAGCAAGGAATGTTCCATCTTCATCGCCTCGAGTGTGGCCAGCCTGTCTCCTTTAGCAACCGTTGCCCCGGCGCAGACAAAAACCTGCCGCACCAATCCCGGCATCGGCGCTTCGATCAGATCGCTCGACCCTCCGGCCCCGGCCTCGACATCCAGCGGATCGACACGGCGCAGCACACATGTTGGGTTTCCAAACACTGTTGCAACCCCGTCTTCAACGAACACGGCCGCACAGGGCTGGCCATCAAAGCGCCAGCCATTGGCACCATGCCGTGCAGCAACGATCTGCCCGTTGACCGCCACGTCGATCTCACCCGGCCCGCAGGTTGTGACCCGACACGTGAACATGTCCTCACCACATGCAACCACAAATTCCTGCGCGACCGACGACCAAAGGGCAAACCCGTCCAAAAGGCGCGGCGCATGATCCAAACCAATCAGCGTCAACACCGCCTGAGCGGTCACCGCCGGAGTCAGGTCCGGCACAATCGTCAACGCAGCAAGATCGCGCCCGATCAACCCCGTATCTACTTCCCCAACAGAAAATCCCGCGTGCCGCGCCAAAGCGCCCAGAAACGCAAGGTTGGTGACAGTTCCCGCGACCTGTGTCTCAGCCAAGGCCTGCCGCAGCTTGCGCAAAGCCACCGCGCGCGATGATCCGTGTACGATCACCTTGGCGATCATCGGGTCGTAATGCGGAGAAATCACATCCCCCGTCCGCACCCCTGTGTCGGCCCGCGCGGCATCAGGAAACGCCAGATGCGCCAAACGCCCCGTGGAAGGCAGAAACCCGGCAGGCACATCTTCGGCATAAAGCCGCGCCTCGAAACTGTGTCCGGTGATCGTCAAGTCTTCCTGCGCGCACGGCAAAGGCTCTCCTGACGCGACCCGCAACTGCCATTCTACCAGATCGACGCCAGTGATCGCCTCGGTTACGGGATGTTCCACCTGCAGGCGCGTGTTCATCTCCATGAACCAGAACCCGTCTGGGCGCAGCCCGTCCGATCCATCAACGATGAACTCAACCGTCCCCGCGCCCTTGTACCCGATAGCCTCTGCCGCACGCACCGCCGCCTGCCCCATCGCGTCCCGCATCTCGGGTGTCATGCCGGGCGCAGGTGCTTCCTCGATGACCTTCTGATGCCTACGCTGCAACGAGCAATCCCGCTCGAACAGATGCACCGCCGTCTCGCCATCCCCAAAGACCTGCACCTCGATATGACGCGGGCTGGTGATGTATTTCTCGATCAGCACGTGAGGATTGCCAAAGGCGGTCTTTGCCTCGGACTGGGCCGAAGCCAACGCATCGGCGAACCCCTTGGGCGCTTCGACCAGTCGCATTCCCTTGCCACCGCCCCCGGCAACTGCCTTGATGAGCACCGGATAGCCAATCGCCTCGGCCTCTTTGGCCAATAACTCCGGCGATTGATCCACACCTTGATACCCTGGCACCACTGGAACACCAGCCTCCGCCATCAAAGCCTTTGCCGCGTCCTTGAGGCCCATCGCTCGGATCGCCGAGGCCGACGGCCCGATGAACACCAGCCCCGCCGCCTCGACCGCGTCAACGAATTCCGGGTTCTCGGATAGAAACCCATAGCCCGGATGGATCGCCTGCGCGCCAGTGGCCTGCGCCGCCGCAATGATCGCATCACCCCGCAGATAGCTCTCCGCAGGTGACGCGCCCCCAAGCGACACCGCCACATCCGCCATTTCCACATGGCGCGCCTGCGCGTCCACATCTGAATGCACAGCCACAGTGCGCACGCCCAGACGACGGCAGGTGTCGATCACGCGGCACGCAATCTCGCCCCGGTTGGCTATCAGGATCGTATCAAACATCTCGCACCACCGCTTCTCTTCATCTTGCCCGTAAACTCCGGGGGGTTTGGGGGGCTGGCCCCCCAACGTCACATCCGGAACACACCAAACCGCGTGTCCTCGATAGGCGCATTCAACGCCGCCTCCAGCGACAACGACAGCACCGCCCGGGTCTTGCGCGGATCCACGATCCCGTCATCCCAAAGCCGGGCCGAAGCATAAAGCGGATGCGCCTGTTCCTCGAACATATCGACGGTCGGTTTTTTGAACGCGGCTTCGTCCTCGACCGACCACGACTCGCCCCGCTTCTCCATTGCGTCGCGCTTTACCGTCGCCAAAACGCCCGCCGCCTGTTCGCCGCCCATGACCGAAATGCGCGAGTTCGGCCATGTCCACAAAAAGCGCGGCTGATACGCGCGTCCGGCCATGCCGTAATTGCCCGCACCAAAAGAGCCGCCCACCAGCATGGTGATTTTGGGCACCGAGGTACAGGCCACGGCCGTCACCATCTTTGCCCCATGCCGCGCGATGCCTTCATTCTCGTATTTCCGGCCCACCATGAAGCCGGTGATGTTCTGCAGGAACACCAGAGGGATCTTGCGCTGCGAACACAGCTCTACGAAATGGGCCCCCTTTTGGGCAGCCTCAGAGAACAGCACACCATTGTTGGCGATGATCCCCACTGGCCAGCCATCAACATGTGCAAACCCGGTCACCAAAGTCTCGCCAAAGCGCGGCTTGAATTCGTCGAAATAGGATCCGTCCACCACCCGCGCGATTACTTCGCGAATATCATAGGGCGTGCGCAGGTCGCCCGGCACCACGCCGAAGATCTCGTCCGGATCATACGCCGGGTCTTCTGCCGTTTGCCGTAGGGTGTATGCTCCACACGCACCGCCCAATGACCCAACCGCACAGGTTTGATTAAGCGCGCCTACGGCGCGACGCGCCAGCGCCAGTGCATGCCCGTCATCCTCGGCCAGATAATCCGCCACACCGGACAGCCGCGTGTGCACGTCTCCTCCGCCCAGATCCTCGGCTGTGACAACCTCGCCCGTCGCCGCCTTGACCAAAGGTGGACCAGCAAGGAAAATCGTGCCTTGCTCTTTGACAATGATCGTCACGTCCGACATCGCCGGCACATAAGCCCCGCCAGCGGTGCAGGATCCCATCACTACGGCGATCTGCGCGATGCCCTTCGCGCTCATCCGGGCCTGATTGTAAAAAATCCGCCCAAAATGGTCACGGTCGGGGAACACTTCATCCTGCTGAGGAAGGTTCGCGCCACCCGAGTCCACCAGATAGATGCATGGCAAACGGTTCTCTTCCGCGATCTCTTGCGCGCGGAGGTGTTTCTTGACCGTCATCGGGTAATATGTACCGCCTTTCACAGTGGCATCGTTGCACACCACCATGACCTGACGGCCCATCACGCGGCCCACCCCGGCGATCACTCCGGCGCAAGGTGCAGCACCGTCATAAAGCCCATGCGCCGCCGTCGCGCCGACCTCCAGAAAGGGCGAGCCGGGATCCAGCAGGTTGGCCACCCGGTCCCGAGGCAGCATCTTGCCCCGCGAGACATGCCGCTCGCGCGACCGTTCTCCACCTCCCGCAGCCGCAAGATCGGCTGCCTCACGAACAACGCGCAGCGCGTCTTCATGCGCGGCAATGTTCGCCTTGAACTGTTCCGACGACGCAATCGCCTGTGACCGAAGTTTCATCTTATTGCCCCCGCATATCGCGCAATTCGATCGCGCGCTGTGCCGTCATTGTCAGGTGGCAATTGGCACCAACGTTGGTTCGGATCGTGCCGTCCTGCCACATTGCATAGCGTGCCGTACAATCGGCATCGCGAAAGGCGATCCATGCCCGTTGTGCATCGCGCAGTGCATCAGAACGGTCCAGCACCTGCGACAGCCCTTGCTCGTCCGCAGTTTCATTCGCCATCTGTGTCCATTTGTATTCTTCGTTGAGGATCACATCCCACATCGCAGTTTCCGCCTGAATACACTCTGAAATCCCGATGGTGGTCGATCCGCCCGGCTGCTCCTGACACTGGCCGGACGCCTCCCCAAGACAGATGGGATAAAGCGCACCGATCTCAGTATTCTCGAAGCAGTCACGCACGATTTGTTGGTCGATCCTGAGGTCTTGAGCCGTGCCGATCTGAGGAGCACAGAGCAGTGCCGCCATCATCAAACCTCGTTTCATGCCTTGCCCTCCTGAGCAGCGCGCGCTTTCAATTCCTTGCGGATAACTTTTCCGGTGACGGTCATGGGCAGCTTATCCAGAAACTCGATTTCCCTTGGATACGAATAGCTTGCAAGTCGACCCTTTACCCATGCCTGAAGTTCTATGACCGAGACGTTAACTCCGTTCTTCAGCACAACATACGCCTTGACGATCTCGGTCCGCAGCGCGTCGGGCTTACCCACAACACCGCAGGTCGCCACCGCCGGATGGGTCAGCAGGCAATCCTCAATCTCAGCGGGTCCGATGCGATACCCGGCTGACGTGATCACGTCGTCCTCGCGCCCCACAAAGGTGATGGTATCCCCATCCTTGATGCCGCGATCGCCAGTGATCATCCAATCGCCTCGGAACTTTTCGGCGGTCGCGTCGGGCTTGCGCCAGTATTCCAGCATCATCGACGCCGATCCGCGGCGCACGGCGATGTCACCCTCACCCTCGCACGGCACGCCGTCCAGCCCAATCACTGCAACCTGATGGCCCGGCACCGCGCGTCCCATTGATCCCGGAACCGCATCAAACGACGCCCCGCAGGACGACACAATCATGTTGCATTCCGTCTGGCCGTAAAATTCGTTGATCGTCACGCCAAACGCGTCGCGACCCCAGGCGAGCATCTCGGCACCAAGCGGCTCGCCCCCGCTGGCAACCGATCGCAAACCGTCGATCTTTGCGTCCTCGGCCTTGAGCATTCTTAAAGCCGTTGGTGGAAAAAACGCATTGCGCACGCCACCTTCACTACAAATACGTGCACAGTCCTCGACCGAGAACTTGGGCATTCGCGCCGCAACAACCGGCACACCCAGCGCCAGACCCGACATCAGCACGTCGAACAAGCCACCGATCCACGCCCAATCGGCGGGCGTCCAGATCACATCGCCGTCTTGACCCAGAAAATCGTGGCTCATCTCGACTCCCGGCAAATGGCCGGTCAGCATCCGATGCCCGTGCAAGGCGCCTTTGGGGGCCCCCGTGGTGCCGCTGGTATAGATCAAAACAGCCGCATCATCCGGCCCAGTTTCGATCATCGCGCGGGTGCCGGAAGATGCCCCCAAATCACTGCGCGTGACGGTCGCCACCCCCAGCCCGGTCAGTTGCACCACCCCTTCAAGGTCGGTCACGACGACGCCAAGCCCCGCATCTTCGATCCGGGATTTCAACGCATCGGTGCGAAACAGCTTGAACAGCGGGACCGAGATCGCGCCCAACCGCCACGCAGCGATATGGGCGGCGGCGCAAAGCGGCGATTGCGACAGAAGCACACCCACCCGATCGCCCTTCATCACGCCGCGTTCGATCAACGCCACTTCGACCTGACGCGACCGATACCAAAGATCGCCATAAGTGACCTTGCGCACGCGTTCGGGTGTGACCTCAAGGATCGCTATACGGTCAGGCTCTGTGGCGGCCCAACCATCACAGACCTGATGCGCCATATTCAGAGATGCGGGCAGGTCCCAATCAAACCGCTTGCACAAAGAATCATAGGGCGCAGGACGCAACATTGGAAGGGCCGTCATGTTGAAGGCCTTTCAAATCCGGAACCGCTGGCCGACATCAGCCGACCAAAGCGAGTCACATGGTATGCGAAATCGCCACACCGCACCGTGATCCACGCGCCCTCAATTTGTCCCGCCAACCCAACGCAATCCCCAATGTTTGCAGAGGGTCCACCGTCCTGCGTCACATAGCGGTTGGCCATCGCGTTGATCACATCCGTCTCCGTTATTGTGGCGGCGATCCAGCCATAGCGGAACGCCAAGAGTGCACCAACCAGCGTGGCAAGCCCAAGAGGCGCCCACCAGACCCAGCGCATTATCTAACCCATCGCCGCCATCATCTCGCGGCCGACCAGCATGCGCCGGATTTCGGACGTGCCAGCCCCAATCTCCATCAACTTTGCGTCACGGAAGATGCGCGCGACCGGCGCGTCAGACAGGAAGCCCGCGCCACCCATCGCCTGCACCGCCTGATGCGCCTGCACCATCGCCTGTTCGCTGGCGTAAAGGCAGCACGCCGCAGCATCCTGCCGGGTCACATCGCCCCGGTCGCAGGCCTTGGCCACCTCATAGACATAGGCACGCGCGGAATTCATCGCCGTATACATATCGGCCATCTTGCCCTGCATCAGCTGGAAGCTGCCAATCGGCTGGCCGAACTGCTTGCGCTCGGCCATGTAGGGCATGATCTCGTCCAGACAGGCGGCCATGATGCCTAGCCCGATGCCCGCCAGCACAACGCGTTCGTAATCCAGCCCCGACATCAGAACGCGCACGCCCTTGCCCTCTTCGCCCAGCACATTCTCGAACGGGACTTCGACATCGTCAAAGATCAGTTCGGCGGTGTTCGACCCGCGCATCCCCAGCTTGTCAAAATGCGGGCTGGTGGAAAAACCCTTCATCGTCTTTTCGATCAGAAACGCGGTGATCCCTTTGGACCCGGCATCGGGATCGGTCTTGGCGTAAACCACCAGCGTGTCCGCATCCGGGCCATTGGTGATCCAGTATTTGTTGCCATTTAGCTTGTAGTGATCGTTCCGCTTTTCCGCGCGCAGCTTCATCGACACGACATCAGACCCGGAACCCGGTTCAGACATCGCCAAAGCGCCGACATGCTCACCAGAAATAAGGCCCGGCAGGTATTTTGCCTTTTGGTCAGGATTTCCGTTCAGCTTGATCTGGTTCACGCACAGGTTTGAATGCGCACCGTATGACAACGACACCGAGGCAGACGCCCGTGCCACCTCTTCCACGGCGACCGTGTGCGCCAGATAGCCCATGCCAGCGCCACCATATTGTTCGTCAACGGTGATGCCGAGCAGGCCAAGTTCGCCCATTTCGGTCCAAAGTTCTGGCGGGAAATTGTTCGTTGTGTCGATCTCGGCGGCCATCGGCTTGACGCGTTCCTGCGCCCAACGATGCACCATCTCGCGCAGGGAATTGACGTCTTCTCCAAGATCAAACGGCATGGTCGCGTTGAACATTCGCTTCTCCCCAAGCGGATTTATTGAACACTTGTTCAAATCCTAGTGGAAACCCCCACGTCAGGTCAAGCACAAGGAACCGTTCGCAACATCAGGCGTTGGGCGTCCGAACCGCAGACGAAGCGAAAGGACAATTCCATGACCGCGACACTGACCGAGACTTTCTGGAACAAGATGAACAAAATCCACGTCGTTTTGCTGGGTGCCGGAGGCGGAACACCCGTTCCGATGTCGCCGCTTACGCGCGACAAAGACGGCGCAATCTGGTTCATCACATCTGCTGACCACGACACGTTCAAAGCTGCGAAGGCTGGCGAAAAGGGCACGATCTATCTTTGCGATTCGGGCGCCCATTTATACGGGACGATCAAGGGCCGCCTTTCAGTGTCCGAGGACGATGATAAGCTGGATGACCTTTGGTCACCCATGGCCGCCGCGTGGTTTGAGAACGGACGCGAGGATGACTCAGTCCGATTGATGAAATACACTCCGGCCGAGGCCGAGATTTGGGTCAGCGACGGCACTGCAAAGTATTTGTTCGAAACGATCAAGGCTAACTTGACTGACGCGCAACCCGAAACCGGCGAATACGGCATCATTCATTTCTGAGGATCACAGATGACACGTTTGGGAACCGCCTGCCTGCTTGGCCTGCTTTCTTTTTCACAAGCACAAGCCGAACAGGTCGGCGAAGTCGGAGTCGACTGGGTCGGCAATGACATCATCATCGAAGCCATCGCCGACCCAGATGTGACGGGTGTGACCTGCCATATCGCCTATTTTGAGCGCGGGTTGATCGACCGACTGAGCAAAGGCAACTGGTTCGAAGATCCGTCGAACGCCTCAATCTCGTGCCGTCAAACCGGACCGATCACGATCGGCGATATTGACCGCGATGACGACGGCGAGGACGTTTTCCGCGCCTCACGGTCAATCATCCTGAAATCCCTGCGGGTGAAGCGTATCTTTGACGAAAAGAACCACACTACACGACTCCCAACCGTAACTGCCTCCTGATGGCGATTTTCGTACCTATGATTGGTATGGCTTCGTCGGTTCTGAGACGACGGCGGAGCTCGTCGAAACCAGTTCTGAACCACGACTTGGAACAATAGCCGTGC
>JANSYF010000087.1 GCA_024742575.1 Paracoccaceae bacterium
ACAACAAGACCAGTGCGCCCTAAACTTACCGGCGCGCCCGCCCTCATATACCCCTGAATTATCCGCCTCGTCTGCGCCAGTCTCTCAACCATCCGCCCCGTCTAACGTCCCAACATGCACCTCAGCGCCGCCGGTGAGGGGTCTTCTACGGTTACTCCTGCGAGTCCGCAAGCGAAAAAACACATCAATTACAGATTTTTCTCGGCGTTTGTTTTCTTCATAAAAACAGCGCCTTGGCGCAACAATTGTTCGTGCAGACCCGGACTTAGCGCAATTCGAGGAAACCGCCGACCATATGTAGTGAGAGCGCCTCCAAGACACCCAAGACTTGCGCCTCATGCCTGCCGGGGAGACCCAAAACCGGGAAGCCGCTCTGGATGAATCCGGCTAAGAAGAAGACCGGCAATGATCGTGGCGTACAAGATCGGCTCCCACTGGAATCCTTTCACAAGAAGTAGGAAATGCAGCGCACCCAGAATCGCGATGGGATAGATTAGCTTGTGAAGCTTCCGCCATTTGGCCGCGCCAAGACGTTTGACACTCCAAGTGTTCGACGTGAAAGCAAGCGGTAGCATCAGAACAAACGCGGCCATTCCAACAGTAATGTACCAGCGCTTGACGATATCAGCCCAAACGTTCTGGAACTGCACATCCAGAACCAGCCATGTCAGCAGATGCGCGAGAAGGTAAAAGAACGTTATCACACCGATGGCCCTTCGAAATTTGAGCAGATTGACCCCCGCCCAACGACGCAACGGTGTGACTGCAAGACCAGCAATCAAAAGCCAGAGGCTCCAAAGGCCGAGTTCATGTTCGATCCGCTTGGCGGGGTCGATCCCCAACTCTCCCGTCAATCCGAGATAGAAAATCGTGATCACCGGTATGGGAGCCAATACATAGAGCACCCATGCTGGGACACGACGAAGCGTGGCGTTGATCTGGCCTGCCATGGCTTAAAAGAACTCACGAAGGCTCATACCCTCGTAGAGCCCTGCAACTTCGTCGGCATACCCATTAAACATCTGCGTCGGTTCGCGCTTTGCGAAAAGCCCGCCGCCAATGCGACGTTCCGTGGCCTGCGACCAACGCGGATGATCGACCTCGGGGTTCACATTACTATAGAAGCCATATTCGCGCGGATTGGCGATGTTCCAGCTTGCCGATGGCTCTTCTTCGACTAGCGAAATGCGCACCACCGACTTGATCGACTTGAACCCGTATTTCCATGGAACAACCAGACGCATGGGGGCACCATTCTGTTTGGGAATGTCGCGCCCGTAGATCCCGGTCGCCATCATGGTCAGAGGGTGCATCGCCTCATCAAGCCGGAGTCCTTCGACGTAGGGCCATTCGAGGACACGGGTAGAAACGCCCGGCATCTCATCAGGACGCAGCGCGGTTTCGAAGGCGACGTATTTCGCGTTGGATTGGACGCCAACCCAATTCAGAAGATCGGCCAATTCAAACCCGTTCCATGGCACCACCATCGACCAAGCCTCAACACATCGGAATCGGTAGATGCGCTCCTCGACGGTCATTTGGGACAGGATATCGGCAAAGCTGTAATCGCCCGGTTTGTCGACAAGGCCGTCGATCCGTACGGTCCAGGGGTCGATGGTCAACGCTTGCGCATACCGCGCCGGATCTTCCTTTCCGGTGCCGAATTCATAATAGTTGCAATAGTTGGTGATCTCTTCCCAAGCATTAGGCTCCAATGCTTTCTGCGCGGTGGCGCTGACGGGCAGCGCACCTGCGATACCACCAGCGGCAAGACCAGCCATCAATTGCCGACGGTTCAGGAAAGCAGAGTAGGGTGTTACGTCTTCTGCACTAAGTGTGTTCTTCCAACGATATGCCATGGGATCCTCTTCATCCGACTTCCAATCGGATATAGACACAGAAGATCATTCGGCCAAACCAACTTGTCTCACGTGTGCGTGGCCATTTTGAAATGTTTTGTAACCAAGCTGACGGGTTCTGTGACAGCAACCTTCGGTTTCAGCTTTCAATCATATCGACACGTGTCGCGTGACGCCCGCCTTCGAATTCCGCACCCAGAAAAGCATCAACGATGTCCAGCGCCAGCCCTTCGCCGACAACACGCGCGCCGATGGACAGCATGTTGGAATCGTTGTGCTGGCGGATCATTCGTGCTGAGAACGTATCAGAGCACACACCACACCGGATACCTTTGACTTTATTCGCGGCCATCATGATGCCCTGACCAGTGCCACACAGAATGATGCCGAGGCGGCAGTCGCCGGACGCCACGCGCTCTGCTGCGGCCTGTCCGTGCACTGGGTAGTGCGTGCTTTCCGGTGTCGTTGGGCCGATATCGACCACGTCCCAGCCTTGCGCGATGATATGCTCCGCAACCGCCAGACGTAGATCGATGGCAGCGTGATCACTGGACAGAACGATGCGCTTTTCGTTGTTCATTGCGGGTCCTTCCGGATCAAAACTGCAGATATGCGCCTTGGACCAGAACTGCGGCGTCGCGTCAATTCTTACAGCGTCCGCATATTCCGCCTTCATAGCGAGGCGTGGCTCAGGTCACATGCCTCTCGGGTGATGCAGCAACCAGCTCGACCGTGTTGCCATCGGGGTCTTGCGTGAACAACCCCCGCCAACCGGCCCAATCGAAATATTCGTACCGCGCGGGCAAGCCCTGTTCTTCGAACCAAGCCTTCGCGGCATCCTGCTCTTTCCATGGCAAGCTTAATGCAATGTGATGTAGCGAAGAACCGGGTCCGGCCGCCGATTTTGTTTCGCTGGCCTCGACCAGGGCCAATACGCCGATGTGACCGCCAAAGCTCTCGGACAAGCGAAAGAAAGTGATCCGTTGCGGGGCGGTGCCACGGGTTCCATTCGTCGCGATTTCAAGGCCAAGAACGCGTTGATAGAAATCCACCATGGCAGCGTAATCTCCGCATCGGATGGCAATCTCACCCAAGGCACGGGGCTGAAACCCGCGTGTCACGATGCAACAGCCTGCGGCCAGAGATCAGACATGAGGATGCTGCGCCCATCCGGCTGCACCACGCGCACATGGATACGTCGCATCAGGCGGGGTTCGGCCACGCCAACGGAATGCGCGATGGTCTCAACCTCTTTGATAATCTCTGTCGCATAGGCGGCCACGCGCGATTCCTTGTCTTCGACCACCAAGCCCGATTGAAATCGGGGATTGTGCGTTGTTATTCCTGTGGGACACGTATTGCGATTGCACTTTAGCGCTTGGATACAGCCCAACGAGAACATGAATCCTCGGGCTGAGGTCACGAAATCCGCACCAGTTGCCAATGCCCAGGCCACATCACCTGGGTTCACAAGCTTGCCACTGGCCACGATTGGGATACGGTCGCGTAAGCCACGCGCGTTGCGAAGATTGGCCACCATCGGCAACGCCTCGCGGATGCTCATACCGACCAAATCGATCAAGGGCATTGGTGCAGCACCCGTTCCGCCCTCACCGCCGTCCAGAGTGATAAAGTCCGGTGCTGCATCCTCGCCACGCGTCTTAATAGCATCAAACAGCCCAACAACACCCTCTTCCGACCCGACACACATCTTAATACCCGTCGGCTTTCCTGTCGTATCACGGACACGAACAATCATGTCCAACAGATCATCCCAATCATCCACCTCTTCGTGGCGGTTTGGCGAGATGCTGTCCTGACCCGCGGGAATGCCTCGAACCTTTGCTATCTCGGCTGAGACTTTCTCTCCGGGAAGAATGCCGCCTTTGCCCGGCTTTGCACCTTGGCTTAGCTTAATCTCGAACATGCGCACAGCTTCATGTGCCGCGACCTCGCGCAGCTTGGCTTCATCCAATTGCCCATCCAAATCGCGCACACCGTATTTTGCGGTCCCGATCTGAAAGACAATGTCGCAGCCGCCTTCAAGATGATACGGTGACAAACCACCTTCGCCAGTGTTCATCCAAATGCCTGCCCGCTTTGCCCCTCGGCTTAAAGCGCGCACTGCTGGTTTCGAAATCGCACCGTAACTCATGCCCGATAGGTTGAAGAAGGAAGGCGCTTTATAAGGGATGCGGGCACCTGCACCGACCACCTTGGGTTCGGACTTGGCAAACTGGTTGTCCACCGGCGGGAACGGGGCATTCACAAAGATCGGCGTTCCGACAATCGCAGTGTTTCGGGTCGAACCAAAGGCGACCGTATTGCCATGGCCTTCTGCCGACCGCTTGACCCATTCTCGCTGCGCGCGATTAAAGGGCAACTCCTCACGATCCATTGCAAAGAAGTATTGCCGAAAAAACTCGCCCAATGTTGAGAAGAGTGATCGGAACCGACCCAGCACCGGATAATTACGCCGTATCGCGTCACTGGTTTGTGTCCGATCGATGATACCAAGAACCAACGCCGCCAAGGCGATCAGTCCAATAATGGAGACAAACGAAAGCGCCAAGAAATTCAACGCATGCATGGCAACGGTCATTGCGGCCTCACATTCAAATCATTGCATCTAAACCAAGGATCACGTTACACTACCTTGACGCAATCAGCTTACGGTATGGCTTGCCAAAATAGGAGACCCCATGAAACGCCTACTTGCCACACTTGCCCTCACAATCGCGGCATCCTCGGTCTCTGCTGCTGATATGATCACCTATGACACAGATCAGTCCTTTGACGACGTGACCTTCGGATTAGAAAACGCCATCATAGATGCTGGATTGGTGATCGACCACGTCAGCCACACGGGCGATATGCTAGAACGCACCAAAGGCGATGTCGGGTCAGACGCCACGCTATTCCTTGGTGCCGACATTTATAGCTTCTGCTCTGCCAAAATCTCGCGCGAGGTGATGGAAGCGGACCCGATGAACGTCGTCTTCTGTCCTTACGACATTTTCGTCATTGTCCGCCCCGACACACCCGAAGTCACAACGATTGGTTTTCGCACTTTCCCGCAAGGCCCGATGAAGTCCGTCGAAGCACTTTTGGATGGTATCGCGAAGGCAGCAATCGGCATCGAATAATGACGTGTCGATGACGACAGATCACAAGAATTTCAATTGAAAAAGCAACAGCTTGTCGCTTAGGCGATGCAGGTATTTTGTCAAGCGGCATCGGCGGATTTCCCCGCAGATCCAAACGCTCTCTGCCAGCGTTAAAAGGTCAGATGTGCAAGACACATCGTAACGCTTTTAACAAAGGACGACACACATGTTTCGTAAGACAACAATCGCCCTCACAACTGCCGCTTCTCTGCTGGCAAGCACCGCATTCGCCGGAGGCCACTCCAAGGACATCGTCGACACAGCTGTCGATGCTGGCTCGTTCGGAACCCTTGTCGCTGCTGTTCAGGCCGCTGGTTTGGTTGAGACACTGAAGGGTGAAGGCCCGTTCACTGTATTCGCACCAACTGACGAAGCTTTTGCCGCTCTGCCGGAAGGCACTGTTGAAAGCCTGCTTCTGCCGGAAAACAAGGATCAGCTGGTCGCGATCCTGACCTACCACGTGATCCCCGGCAAAGTGATGTCGACAGACCTCACCGATGATATGGAAGCAGCAACCGTTCAGGGCTCTTCCGTGACCATCGACCTAGACAACGGTGTGATGGTTGAAAACGCCAACGTGACAACCGCCGACATCGAAGCGTCGAACGGCGTGATCCACGTCATCGACACGGTGATCTTGCCGGAAGGCTAAAAACGTCGCGCATCAGCGCACACAAGGGCGGTCTTCGGATCGCCCTTTTTATTGGCCAATCGGTGCGCGATGGCGTTGACCACCCCCTGAAACGCCGCTTGAGGCGCCGCATCAAAACCTTAAGCTGCATGCATGTTCGAACAGCTGCGCCGCCACGGATTTGATGTTGAGACCCGCAATCATGCGGGAGCCATCCTGTCGGTCGATTTTCCCGAAATCGCTGGCGAACTACAATCCGCACTACTGGACCTCAGCATCCCAGCAGAGGAGCTAATCGGCTCTGGCGGCGGTGAGGCACCATCAACCCAAAGATTGCGCAAACGGCTGTACGAGGAAAATTGGCCCAAGCACACATTCGACTTCCGTTTGATCGTGGACGGTCGCGAAACAGTGTCCAACAGCCACGAAATCGACCACATTCGCAGCACGACTCTGGGAAAGGTTGCTCTTGAAATCGAATGGAACAACAAAGACCCATTCTTTGACCGTGATCTGGAAAACTTTCAGCGCCTTCACGCACAATCCGCGATATCGGTCGGCATACTGATCACCCGCGGGGCAAGCCTTCAGGATGACATGCGCGGCATCATCCAGCGCTGCATCGAAAAACACGGTTTCATCAATGAGGCCGAAATGGTCGAGTCTTTTGGTATGAAAGACCGCACCAAGCGCCAACGTGATGCGGTCCAACGGATGATCCACCAGCAGACGCCCTTTGCAGAAGCCTTCGCCAAACACTTTGTCAGCGACAAATTCGGCGCGGCCACGACGCATTGGCAAAAACTGAAAGACCGGATCGACCGGGGTGTGGGCAATCCCTGCCCGCTTTTGCTGATCGGGTTGCCCGCGTCGATCATCAAGGGCTGAGCAAGGAACGGTGAGGATGATGCGTCAACGCATCATACGTTTCGATTGATCGAAACGCCTCTACTCTGCCGCCACGCCGGAATTGTGTTTATAGGTCTTCCACGTCGGCTTGTAATCGTCGTCCGCTTGGTTGCCCCACACGGTCCAGCCATCCCGCTTGCCGCGCCCGAACAATTCCAGATACGGCCCCCAGGAACAGCCTTCGATGATCTTGTACTGCTCATCCGGCTTGCGGCTATGCTCACGCTTGCGGGTCTTAAGCACGTCGCCATCCGGTTCGTCGGCTTCGATGTAATTCACCTGCGACCGGCCAGGTCCCAATGTCCGCACATCCTTGCCGCGCACTCCGAACAGCAGGATTTCCGTCACATTGCGGAAATAGAATCCAACACCCCGGCCATCCGGCCCGCCATCCTTGCGCACTTTTTCCCAGATGATGTTGGACTTGTATTCAAAGCCCCAAGCTTTCAGCACCTGAAGCCCCTCGGGCAACAGCGCGTTGGGCACCCAAAGATAACAATGTGCGCGATCTTCAAGATGCTCCGCCACGGGCAGCGCGCAGATTTCGTCAAGCTCCATCGTGGGATAGCGCGCCAGACGTTTGTGCTCGGGCGCGACCTTGCCGGTGCGGTTCTGGAACCGCCACGGCGGGTCCGCCATGACGGTGGCAAAACGGTCATCGCCCAGAAATTTGCGCAGATCGTCCGCAGCTGTCATGACTCACCTCTTATTGTGGGTTCACACCTGTCTAAATCAATATTTGGTATCCGGCAAACAAAGATCACAAGCTGTCCACAGCGATTTTGTGCGCCAAACCTTAAAGACTGGCAAACGCAAAAAAGGCGGGATCTCCCCGCCTTTCCTTTGCCACTTCAATTCCAGGTTAATGCACGACGGCATCGTCCGGACGCGGCCTGTTCGAAGCGGCCACGCGGTCCCCGATGATAAGACCGTCAGCCCCTGCTGTCACAGGGACAAGATCACCGTCTCCGACATCCCCGGCCAGCAGCATTTCCGCCAACGGATCCTGCAATGCCCGCTGGATCACCCGCTTGAGCGGGCGCGCTCCGAACACAGGGTCGTAGCCTTCATCGGCCAACCACTGACGCGCGGCATCGTCTAGCTCGAGGTCGATCTTACGCGCAGCAAGCCGCTTAAGCAGACGCGCCATCTGGATATCCACGATGCCGGCCATATCCTCGCGTTTAAGGCGGTCGAAGATTACAGTTTCGTCCAAACGGTTCAGGAACTCGGGGCGGAAATGCGCTCGCACCGCGTCCATCACATCGCGCTTGGCTTGGCTCGGGTCCGCGCCGTCCGGCAGTTGCGATAATGCCTGCGACCCAAGATTCGACGTCAATACGATCAGCGTCTGCTTGAAATCCACAGTCCGACCCTGACCATCGGTCAGGACACCATCGTCCAGCACCTGCAACAGCACGTTGAACACGTCCGGATGGGCCTTTTCGACCTCGTCAAACAGCACAACCTGATAGGGTCGACGTCGTACGGCTTCGGTCAGAACACCGCCTTCGTCATAGCCAACATAGCCCGGAGGCGCGCCGATCAATCGCGACACAGCGTGTTTCTCCATGAACTCAGACATGTCGATCCGCACCATGGCGTTGTCGTCGTCGAACAAGAATTCGGCCACGGCTTTGGTCAGCTCGGTCTTACCCACGCCAGTCGGCCCGAGGAACAAAAAGCTACCCAAAGGACGGTTCTCATCGTTCAGACCAGCTCGGGCCCGACGGACCGCATTGGCGATCGCACGCACTGCCTGATCCTGACCAATGACCCGCTTGTGCAGACCCTCTTCCATCCTCAACAGTTTGTCCCGTTCGCCTTCCAGCATCTTTGATGTTGGAATACCGGTCCAGCGTTCCACCACGCCGGCGATCTGCTCGGGGCGCACCGCTTCTTCGACCATGACACCGTCGTCAGTGCCTTCGGCCTCGGCCAGCTTTTTCTCAAGTTGCGGGATAACGCCATATGACAGCTCGCCCGCCTTAGCGAGGTTGCCTTCGCGCTTGGCAATTTCCAGCTCGGCCCGCGCCTTATCGAGATGTTCTTTCACATCCCGCGCCGACGCCAGTTTGTCGCGTTCCGCCTGCCACTTTGCCGTCATTTCCGACGACTTGTCTTGCAGATCGGCAAGGTCTTTTTCCAACTTGGCCAAACGGTCTTTGGACGCCTGATCGTCCTCAAGACGCAGCGCTTCTGCCTCAATCTGTTTTTGCAGGATATCGCGGTCCAGATTGTCCAGCTCTTCGGGTTTGCTGTCCACCTCCATCCGCAGACGCGCTGAGGCTTCATCCATCAGGTCGATGGCTTTGTCCGGCAGGAAACGGTCCGTGATATAGCGATGCGACAGGGTTGCTGCCGCCACCAAGGCGCTGTCCGAAATCCGCACGCCATGGTGCAGTTCGTACTTTTCCTTGATGCCCCGTAGGATCGAAATCGTGTCCTCCACCGTCGGCTCCTGCACCATCACAGGCTGGAACCGGCGGGCAAGGGCCGCGTCTTTTTCGACATGTTTGCGGTATTCATCCAGCGTGGTTGCACCCACACAGTGCAACTCGCCCCGCGCCAAGGCTGGTTTAAGCAAGTTGGAGGCGTCCATCGCACCATCGGCTTTACCAGCACCAACGAGCGTATGCATCTCGTCAATGAACAGAATGATCTCGCCCGCAGCCGAAGTCACTTCGGAAAGGATACCTTTCAACCGTTCTTCGAACTCACCGCGATACTTCGCGCCAGCGATCAGCGCGCCCATATCAAGCGCCAACAACCGCTTGTTGCGCAAGGACTCAGGCACGTCGCCGTTGACGATCCGCAGCGCAAGACCTTCGGCAATCGCTGTTTTGCCCACGCCTGGCTCCCCGATCAGGACCGGGTTATTCTTGGTCCGACGGCTGAGCACCTGCATCGCACGGCGTATTTCGTCATCCCGCCCAATGATCGGATCGATTTTTCCTTCACGGGCGCGTTCGGTCAGATCGAGCGTGTATTTTTTCAGCGCTTCATACTGATCCTCGGCACTGGCACTATCGGCTGTCCGGCCTTTACGAATGTCATTGATCGCGGAATTCAGCTCTTGTGCATTGACCGCACCTGCGACCAGCGCTTCTTGCGCCGGGCTTTTCACCATGGCCAAGGCCATGAGAATGCGCTCGACCGGGACAAAACTGTCACCAGCCTTTTTGGCGATCTTTTCCGCCTCGTCGAGAACTTTACCTGTCGCAGTATCAAGATACACCTGTCCGGCATCACCGGATACCTTCGGAATCTTGGCAAGTTTACCATCCAAAGCCTGCACAACCCGCTGCGGCGCCCCGCCCGCGCGCTGGATGAGGTTGGACGCCAACCCCTGTTCATCATCCATCAAGGCTTTGAGAATATGTTCGGGCGCCAGCCGTTGGTGACTTTCCCGCATGGCAATGGTCTGGGCAGCCTGAATGAAGCCGCGCGACCTCTCCGTGAACTTTTCTAAGTTCATGGCCTTCTCCTTCTTGTTAAGCGCCCAACTATCAGACCCCCGCTAAGCGGCAGATCCATGTGTGAGCCTTCGCCTATAAAGATGGAAACCCACACGCACCGCTTCAAGACCCTGTGACAGGATGTGACCCGGAAACGGTCCTCGGAACCTTTTTTCCCGCAAATGCGTTCCCACTTCATTAAGATAGATCAAACAAAGCCGAGCAGTTCGATGCCTTACAAAGCAAATGCAACAAGTATCATTCACGAAGCCGAAACTGGTATGTTCGAAGCCCAAGTCACAGTGGAAAGCGCGCTTGGCAAAACCAGTCATGTCGTACATGTACCTGGGCCGATTTCTATGCCTTTTGAAGCTTTGCGTCCGGCCCTAATCCGCAGCGCAATCGACCAGCACAAGAAGGGACGCTTCGTGTCGCGTCTTGTGTCCAGCGAAAGCCCAGGCGTTACCGCATACATCAATCTGTTTTCCGGCCCCAGCCTTCTTGACAAATTCTTCGGACGCGCCGCTTGACCAAGTGCATGGCCCACGCCTAGAAGGCACGCGTTTGCCTTTTAGGATCTTGCATCATGTCTGACGACCGTCTCATTGTAGCCTTGGACGTTCCAAATGCGTTGGAAGGGCTCCACCTTGCAGAAAGACTTGGCGACGCGGTGTCGTTCTATAAGATCGGCCTTGGAATGCTGACTGGCGGTGGCCTCGCTCTGGCTGATGAACTCAAGAAAGAGCACGGCAAGCGCATTTTCCTCGACATGAAACTATTTGACATCGGTGCAACCGTTGAAGCCGCCGTTCGCGGATTGGCGCAATTCGACCTAGATTTCCTCACAGTGCATGGCGATCCCTACGTGGTCCGCGCCGCAAAAGAAGGCGCAGCCGGGTCTGACCTGAAAATCCTCGCGGTCACGATCCTCACCTCGCTTGAACGACACGATCTGGACTCTGCCATGATCAAGGACGGGGCCGTCCCCGACCTGGTGGTCGAACGCGCTGGCCGGGCGTTCGATGCGGGTGCCGACGGCATCATCTCTTCTCCCAACGAAGCCGCCCTGATCCGTGCCTTACCGGAATCCAAGGGTCGGTTGATTGTAACGCCCGGTGTGCGACCTGCTGGTGCTGACCTCGGCGATCAGAAACGCGTTGCGACCCCTGCCAACGCGATCAAGAATGGTATCGATCACATCGTCGTCGGACGTCCGATCTGGAAAGCCACTGATCCGCGCGCGGCGGCCGACGCCATCGTTTCTGAAATGCAGTCACCACAAGCCATTCAGCCGAACACCTGATCTAGGCAGTACACCCATTAATTCTTGTTTGACTGTATAGGTTTGTGATTCACTCCCGGGCGAACATCGGGCGGGAGGATGCAAGTGGCACGATCAGACATGAGCGATCTTGAATGGGAATTCATCAAGGCGGTCTTGCC
>JANSYF010000115.1 GCA_024742575.1 Paracoccaceae bacterium
GGCGATGAATGCATCGGGTGCGTTTTCCAGACCTTCGGCCACGTCTTCTAGATAGGCGATTTCGCCTGCCGCGACCTTGGGGCCAACGTCCTTGAGGAACGCCGGGTATTGATCCCAGTGGTCGAAGATGATGAAGCCCGACACTTGAAGCCGCTTGACCAGAATGCTGCGCCACATTGCGGGCAGTTGGTTTTCGGGTGCGATGTTCGACCCACCATACCACGCGATCATCCCGCAAACCGGAATGCGCCCGTGGACGTTCATCAGCGGCATCACCGCCTCGAGCACCTGCCCGGCGACGTTTTCCCAGTAAATGTCCACGCCGTCCGGGGCCACTTCGGCAATCGCCTTGCGCAGGGACGCAGCGTCATCATGGGCACGGTGGTCGATGGCGGCGTCAAAGCCGAAGGTTTCGGTCGCCAGACGACATTTCTCGGCGCCCCCAGCAATGGCGATGGTGCGCAGGCCCATCTGTTTTGCCAATTGCCCGACCATTGACCCGACCGGGCCTGTGGCTGCACCGACGACAAGTGTCTCGCCAGCCTTGGGTTTTCCGAATTCGTTCAGGCCGACCCAGCCGGTCAGGCCGGGCATGCCGAGAACGCCAAGGGCTGTGGAGGGCGGCAGCGCCGGGTCAAGCTTGCGCAATTCATTGCCGGGCAGGCAGGCGTGGCTGGCCCAACCGGTCATTCCGGTGACCATGTCGCCTGCGGTGAAGCCGTCTGCCTTGCTTTCAAGCACTCGACCGACACCTTGGCCTGTCATGGTGCCACCCAGATCGACCGAAGGCGCATAGCTTCTGACGTCGTCCATGCGGCCCCGCATGTAGGGATCAAGCGACAGGTGGGTGACTTCAATCACCACCTCGCCATTTGTAGGCGCGGGAACGGTGCCGGTTTCCAGTTTGAAGTCCTCCGGCACAGGGGCGCCTTTGGGGCGGCGGGCCAGCGTGATGCGGGACATCGTGTCGGACATGAATTTGCTTCCTCACGGTTAGGGGTTGCGCGTGTTCGGTCGGATCATCAGTGTATCTGAAAGCAAAGCGCAGAAGGCAAGGGAGGGCTTGATGCACGGAATGATGATGAACCGGCCGTTGTCGGTGATTGAACTGCTAAGGTACGCCGCCGAGATTCACAGTGCCGGGGAAATCGTCTCGGTACGGACCGAAGGTGACCTGCACCGTCAGACCTATGCCAAAACCTTCAAACGCACGGCGCAGCTTGCACATGGTTTGGCGGCTTTGGGTGTTCAGCAGGGAGAGCGCGTAGCGACTTTGGCTTGGAACGGCTATCGCCATTTCGAACTTTATTACGCGATATCGGGCATGGGGGCGGTGTGCCACACGATCAACCCGCGCCTGTCGGCGGAACAAATGCTCTATATCATTGGCCATGCCGAGGATCGGGTGCTGTTCGTCGATCTGACTTTTGTGCCGATTCTAGAGGCGTTGAAGGATCATCTTCCTGCGGGATTGAAATTGGTGGTGATGACCGATGCGGCGCATATGCCAAGTTCTGCGTTGGATCTGCACTGCTATGAAGACCTGATCGTTTCGCACCCGACCGAGTATGATTGGCCTGAGTTACCAGAGGAGACTGCGGCTGGTCTGTGCTACACTTCGGGAACTACGGGCAATCCCAAGGGGTCACTTTATTCGCACAGGTCCACGGTGCTGCATGCGCTCTTCATCGCTGTGACACTGCCGCGATCCCTGCACGAAGGGGCAAGGTTGTTGCCTGTGGTGCCGATGTTCCACGTCAACTCCTGGGGCATGCCCTATTCCGCGCCCATCGTCGGGGCGTCGCTGATCATGCCGGGGGGCAAGCTGGATGGACCGTCGCTTTACGATCTGATGGAAAGCGAAAAGGTTACGGCAAGCTGGGGCGTGCCGACCGTCTGGTTGGGCCTGAGGGCCGAGATCGAGGCGCGGGGCAAGCCGCCAACATCCTTGGATCAGGTGGTGATCGGAGGCTCTGCCGCGCCGCGGAGTATGATCGAGGCGTTCGAGAAGATGGACGTTGACGTTTGCCATGCGTGGGGCATGACCGAGATGAGCCCGGTGGGCACCACAGGTCAGTTGCCCAATACTATGCAGGATGCGCCGTTCGATGACCGCATGGCGCGCAAATCATTACAGGGACGGCGCATCTTTGGCGTGGATCTCAAGATTGTCGGTGAAGACGGGCGGCGTCTTCCGCACGACGGCAAAGCGGTGGGCGAGTTATACGTGCGCGGCAATGCTGTTATTTCCGGTTACTTCAACAACGAAGAGGCGACGAAGGCGGCCGTCGATGCCGAGGGCTGGTTCGGTACAGGTGATGTGGCCAGTATTTCATCGGACGGTTTTCTGAGCATTCAGGACAGATCAAAAGACCTTATCAAATCTGGTGGAGAATGGATCAGTTCGATTGATCTTGAAAACATCGCCATGGCGCATCCGGAGGTCGCAAATTGTGCTGTGATCGCCATTGCGCATCCAAAATGGGACGAACGCCCAGTTCTGGTTGTCGTGCCAAAGGACGGATGCGAGCCGACGCTGACCGATATCCATGCATTGATGGAGCCGCATTTTGCCAAGTGGCAGTTGCCGGATGATCTGGTTTTCGTGGACGCGTTGCCGCTGACTGCGACGGGCAAGGTCTCAAAACTGACCCTGCGCAAACAATTCGCCGATTACGTGCTGCCGGATGTCCGCTGACATTTTGCGGAACATGCCGCCCAGCCTGTCGCGCTGGTACGAGGTCGGGCAGGACCGGATCAGTGCTTTTGCCGACGTGACCGAGGATTGGCAGTTTATCCATTTGGATGCCGAACGCATGGCCTCGCAGGGCGGGACCATGGCGCATGGGTTTCTAACGCTGTCGATGCTATCGGCCATGTCTTACGATGTGCAGCCCGAGATCCCCAGCATGGTGCAGGGATTGAACTATGGCTTTGACCGCATTCGTTTTGTCAGTCCGGTGCGGGCAGGGCAGCGTATACGGGGGCGGTTCGGCGTCGCGGGGGTGGTAGAAAAGCCGGGACGCTATGACGTGACTTGGGACGTGGCGGTCGAAATCGAAGGTTCCGACCGACCTGCCATCGTCGCCAAGTGGATCAATGTGTTCGAGGTCGAGGCTTAGACCGACGCGCGGATCGCGCGGATGTTCTCACCGTAGGGTGCTGGGTTTTCAACCGAGCCGCCTTTGAACACGGCAGAGCCTGCGACCAGCACATCGGCACCAGCGGCAACGACAAGCGGAGCGGTCGATGGATCGACCCCTCCGTCGATCTCGATATGAACTTCGCGGTCGCCGATCATCTCGCGGAGTTCGGTGACTTTCTGCACGCAGGAGTGGATGAACTTCTGGCCGCCGAAGCCGGGGTTCACGGTCATCACGCAGATCAAATCAACCATGTCGAGTAGCGGAGCCGCGGCTTCCGCTGGCGTGCCGGGATTTAGGGCGAGGCCTGCCTTGGCACCTGTCGCGCGGATCGCCTGAAGCGTGCGGTGGATGTGCGGGCCAGCTTCGACATGGGCGGTGATCACGTCGGCACCGGCATCGGCGAAGGCTTGAATATAGGGATCGACGGGTGCGATCATCAGGTGCACGTCCATCACTGTTTTGATGTGTGGACGGATCGCGGCGCAGGTGGCGGGGCCGAAGGTGATGTTGGGTACGAAATGACCGTCCATGACATCAACATGAATCCAGTCAGCGCCCTGTGCCTCGACCGCTTGGATCTCAGCGCCGAAATTGGCGAAATCCGCAGAGAGGATGGACGGGGCGATTTTTACCGAACGGTCAAATTTCATGGCGGCAGCTCCTGACAAGTTGCGCAGGGCTTAGTACCCGGCGTCCCGATCCACAAGATACAAGAACGGCTCA
>JANSYF010000123.1 GCA_024742575.1 Paracoccaceae bacterium
AGGCGCGCCGTCAATCTGGTCATACGCTTTGAAGTCGCCAAAGTACTTCGTGATCGCCGCCGTCAGCGTCGTCTTGCCGTGGTCAACGTGACCAATCGTGCCGATGTTGCAGTGCGGCTTACCGCGCTCAAACTTTTCCTTGCCCATTGCAAAGCTCCTTTTCTTTTCTCACGGTGCGTGCTGAGCACACATCCTACAGGGTTGGTAGGGTGCGTGGTTTCCCACGCACCGCGGGGCGGGCGAACCCGCCCGGGTTATGCGTATTTCGACTGAATCTCGTCAGAGATGTTCTGCGGAACCGGGTCATAGTGATCGAACTGCATCGTGAACTGCGCGCGGCCCGAAGACATGGAGCGCAGCGTGTTGATGTAGCCGAACATGTTGGCCAGCGGCACCATTGCATTGATCGCAACGGCGTTGCCGCGTGGTTCCTGACCAGTCACCTGGCCACGACGGGATGTCAGGTCACCAATGATACCACCGGTGTAGTCTTCCGGCGTGATCACTTCGACCTTCATAATCGGTTCGAGCAGTTTCGCGCCGGCTTTCTTCATGCCTTCGCGCATGCCCATACGAGCCGCGATTTCAAACGCCAGAACGCTGGAGTCCACATCGTGGAACTTACCGTCGATCAAGGCCACTTTGAAGTCGATCACAGGGAAGCCTGCCAACGGACCGGAATCCATGACCGACTTGATACCCTTTTCAACACCCGGGATGTATTCCTTCGGAACAGCACCACCAACGATGCGGCTTTCGAACGAATAACCTTCACCAGGCTCTGTCGGCGAGATGATCAGCTTCACTTCGGCGAACTGCCCCGAACCACCCGACTGTTTCTTGTGGGTGTAGGTGTGCTCAACTTCGTGACCAATGGTTTCGCGATAAGCCACCTGCGGTGCACCGATGTTGGCTTCGACCTTGAATTCACGCTTCAGGCGATCAACGAGGATGTCGAGGTGAAGTTCGCCCATGCCTTTCATGATGGTCTGACCGCTTTCGAGGTCAGTTTCCACACGGAAGGACGGGTCTTCAGCCGCCAGACGCGCGAGGCCCTGGGACATCTTTTCCTGGTCACCCTTTGTCTTCGGCTCAACCGCAATTTCGATCACAGGGTCCGGGAAAGTCATCGTTTCCAGAACCACTGGATCCGCCTTATCACAAAGCGTGTCACCAGTTGTCGTGTTCTTCAGACCACCCAGCGCAATAATGTCACCAGCAAACGCTTCGGTAATTTCGTCGCGGTTGTTAGAGTGCATCATCATCATACGGCCAACACGCTCTGTGTTGCCCTTGGTCGAGTTCAGCATCGCATCACCCTTGGCAAGCTTGCCAGAGTAAATGCGAACAAAGGTCAACGAGCCAACGAATGGGTCGTTCATGATTT
Organism: Paracoccaceae bacterium; assembly: GCA_024742575.1. Taxonomy (GTDB): domain Bacteria; phylum Pseudomonadota; class Alphaproteobacteria; order Rhodobacterales; family Rhodobacteraceae; genus Marivita. The sequence continues at coordinate 1,388 of JANSYF010000123.1, forward strand.
TGAACGCGAGACCCGCAAATGGCATATCATCATCCGCACGACGTGGGATGCTACGCGTTTCAGTTTCGTCACCCGGCTTAAAGCCCATGTAATCGACAACATCGAGCGGGCTCGGCAGATAGTCGATCACAGCGTTGAGCAGAGGCTGAACGCCTTTGTTCTTGAAGGCAGAACCACCAAGAACCGGAACAAAGCTCAGCGACAGGCAGCCCTTGCGGATCAGCGAACGCAACGTCGCAACGTCAGGCTCTGCTGCATCCATCAGATACGCTTCCATCGCGTCGTCGTCCATTTCGACGGCGGCTTCGATCATCTTGCCGCGCCATTCTTCGGCCATCGCCTTCAGGCTGTCGCGGATCGGAGCTTTGATCCAGGATGCGCCCAGATCTTCGCCCTGCCAAAGCCACTCTTCCATGGTGACGAGGTCAATGAGGCCTTCCAGCTCGGTCTCTGCACCGATCGGAATACCGACAGGAACAGCACGCGCGCCAGTGCGGTCTTCAACCATCGAAACGCAGTTGAAGAAGTCCGCGCCGATTTTGTCCATCTTGTTGACGAACACCAAACGCGGAACTTTGTAACGGTCAGCCTGGCGCCAAACGGTTTCAGTCTGCGGCTCAACACCAGCGTTTGCGTCAAGCACACAAACCGCACCGTCGAGAACGGCCAGCGAACGTTCAACTTCGATGGTGAAGTCCACGTGGCCGGGCGTGTCGATGATGTTCAGGCGGTGCTTTTCGCTGTCCGGTTCTGTACCGTTCTCGGTACGCTCCCAGAACGTGGTGGTTGCAGCGGACGTGATCGTGATGCCACGTTCCTGCTCTTGCTCCATCCAGTCCATGGTAGCAGCACCATCGTGCACTTCGCCGATGTTGTGCGACTTGCCAGTGTAAAACAGGATGCGCTCAGAGCAGGTGGTCTTGCCTGCATCGATATGCGCCATGATGCCGAAGTTGCGGTAGCGCTCGAGGGTGTATTCGCGGGCCATTGATCGGGGTCCTATAGCCTGTGTTTACCAGCGGTAATGGCTGAACGCCTTGTTGGCGTCGGCCATCTTGTGTGTGTCTTCGCGCTTCTTCACGGCGGTGCCGCGGCCCTGGACCGCGTCCATCAGTTCACCGGCGAGGCGTTCTTCCATGGTCTTTTCGTTGCGGTTGCGGCTGGCGGTGATGAGCCAGCGGATCGCCAGCGCCTCGCGGCGCTCGGGGCGAACCTCGACCGGAACCTGGTAGGTGGCGCCACCGACCCGGCGCGAGCGCACCTCGACCGACGGCTTGATGTTGTCGAGCGCCTCGTGGAA
>JANSYF010000056.1 GCA_024742575.1 Paracoccaceae bacterium
CGGTGGGCTCTTACCCCACCGTTTCACCCTTACCCCGATCGAAATCGGGGCGGTCTGTTCTCTGTGGCGCTTTCCGTCAGGTTGCCCTGCCCGGGCGTTACCCGGCACCATTGCTTCAGGGAGTCCGGACTTTCCTCCCCCCTTACAGGGGCGGCCATCCGGCCCTCCGCGCGAGAGTTGGGGTAGGGCAAGTGCTTGTTGCGGTCAATCACCATGCAACCGCGCCACAGTCGGTTCTTCTTCTTTTCTGAAATATGTCGGGGGGCTTGGGGGGCTGGCCCCCCAATATATCGGATCGGTATGTGCCGATCCGATGCCTTATCGCAGCACATAGGGTTGGTGCAGCCATTCCCAGAGCGCGTCGTTGGTCTCGTCCGGGGTTTCCAGCGTCGGCAGATGACCTGCGTCCTCCAGCACCACCAGCCGTGCATGCGGAATCAGTTCGGCCATAAAGGTATGACGCTTGACGGGACACAGCGCATCATGTGCGCCGCATAGAACCAGCGCGGGTTGGCGAATCTTGCGCAGGGTCGACTGTTGATCGCGGCGGCGTTGCAGGGCGCGCGATTGGTGGATGAACACCTCTGACCCCAGCGTGTGCGCCATGTCCATGACCGTTTGCAGTACGGCGGGGCGGCGTGGGCCGGGGGCAAGATAATTGGGCTTCAGCTCATCGCGCATCACTTCGGTCAGTTTGCCTGACTTCACCTTTACGATCTGCGGCTCGCGGTTGGCGGCGACCTGCGGCGTCTCGGCCAGACAATTGGTGTCCATCAGTGCGACACGCGTGACCCGTTCGGGCGCGCGGCGCAGGATCTCCATTGCGACGATGCCGCCCATACTCAGGCCCGCCAAAGCGAACTTTTGTGGCAAGAGCGGAAGGAGACCAGATGCGATTTCTTCGATGCGCTGACCGGACGTGATCGGCGCGACCATCACCGGATGGGTGGCGGAAAACGCCCTGATTTGCGGCTCGAACAGCCGCGCGTCGCACATCATGCCGGGCAGAAAGACGACGGGTTCTATCATGGCTCAGAGACGCGCTGACGCAAGTGCGGCGCCCTTGGACAATGTTTCAAGCTTGGCATAGGCAATTTCGGGATCGACCGCACCAAACCCTGCGAAGGTGCCGAACCCACAATCGCTGCCGGCGATCACGCGGTCGGGGCCAACGATGTCTGCAAAACGCTCAATGCGCTGGGCAACCACCTCGGGGTGTTCGACGAAATTGGTGGTGGAATCGATCACGCCGGGCACCAGAACCATGTTATCGGGAATCTCAGTCTTGCGGTCGCGGAAGACGGTCCATTCGTGGGCGTGCCGGGGATTTGAAGTTTCGAAAAGAACCTGTCCTGCGCGTACTTTCATCAGCGTTGGGAACACCGTGTCCATGTCAATGTCGCAGACATGAGGGCCTTCGTAATTGCCCCAGCAGATATGCACGCGCACGCGTGATGGATCGATCCCGTCCAGCGCATGGTTCATCGCCTCGACATGGGCGTCGGCGATCTTGACGAATTCGGCATCGCTCAGATCGGTGAACAGCATGTGCCGCGACAGGGCCAGATCAGGACAGTCGAGTTGCAGCATCAATCCGCTGTCCACGATTGTGCGGTATTCGTCGCGCATCGCATCCGCCAGCGCCGCCAGATAGGCGTCGCGGGTTGGGTAGAAATCGTTTTGCAGAAAGAGCGAGATCACACCAGGGGAAGCAGCGTTCATGAACGCCTCGGTTGCGCCGTGCGCGGCCATTCCGGCCTTGAGATTGGCAATGTCGGTCTCTAACTCGCCCTGACCTTTGGACTTCACCTCACCCACGCACATCGGGCGGGCATATTTCGGCGTTCCGCCATCGTCTTTGAGCCGTTCAAGGAAAGTCGGGTACAGTTTTAGGTCCGCAGGTGCATTGCGCGGGCTGTCGCCGTCGAACCCGGTGTAGCGGTCTTTGACATAGGTGGCGTAGCTGATTTTCGAGGTCTCGCCGTCCGACACCACGTCGATGCCTGCCTCGACCTGCCTGCGCACGGTGTTGCTGGCGGCCTCGGTCATGGCTGCGTCGAACGCGGCGCCGTCATAGTCCTTTTGATTCTCGCGGGCGAAGATGAAATCCACCACCTTCTGCGTGCGCGGCAGCGATCCGACATGGGTGGTTTTGATACGTGTCATCGGCTCGGCCCTCTATTGTGCATAGGTTTGCAGCGACACTAACAAATCACGCGCTGGGTGCCAGATGCTATGATGCATCTGGCAAAGCTTTTCGAAAAGCTTTGGGCGCTCACCCCATCAACGCGTGTGCGAGGGCGTTCTGACGTTCGATCACGCGGGGCAGGTCGATGGTCGTGATATGGCCGTCGCGCACAATTTGGCGGCCCTCGACCAATAGGTGCGTCACCCGCGTCGGTCCTGCCATCAGCAGTGCTGCCGGATCCCAGCTACCCGCGCTTTCTACCCCGGTGACATCCCAAATGGCGATATCCGCACGTTTGCCCACGGCGATCTGGCCGCAATCGGTGCGGCCCAGCACCTCGGCTCCGCCACGGGTGGCGATGAAAAGCGCTTCCCGCGCGCTCATGGCGTTGGCCCCGTTCGCCACCCGTTGCAGCAACATCGCCTGTCGCGCCTCGGCCACCAGATTGCCCGCATCGTTGCTGGCGGATCCGTCGACCCCCAGACCAACGGGCACGCCGGCGTCCCGCATGGCACGCACGGGCGCGATGCCAGAGCCAAGTCGACAGTTGGAACAGGGGCAATGCGCCACCCCGGTGCGGGATTTGGCGAAGAGGTCGATTTCTTTCCCGTCGAGTTTCACGCAATGCGCGTGCCAGACATCCGGGCCCGTCCAGCCCAGTTCTTCGGCATATTGGCCGGGGCGGCAGCCGAACTTTTCGAGGCTATAGGCGATATCCTCGTCGTTTTCGGCCAAATGGGTATGCAGCATCACGCCCTTGTCGCGGGCCAGAAGGGCTGCGTCGCGCATCAGTTCTCGGCTGACTGAAAAGGGCGAGCAGGGGGCAACACCAACCCGCACCATCGCGCCGTCGCGCGGGTCGTGATGGGCGTCGATGACGCGAATGCAGTCATCGAGGATCGCCGCTTCATCCTCGACCAGCGAATCTGGCGGCAAGCCGCCATCGCTTTCGCCAATGCTCATCGCACCGCGCGTCGGGTGAAACCGCATCCCGATCTCATGCGCGGCGGCGATGGTGTCATCGAGCCGTGACCCGTTGGGATAAAGGTAGAGGTGGTCCGAGGTCAGCGTGCATCCCGAGAGCGCCAGTTCCGCCAGTCCAATCTGGGCCGAGGTGAACATCTCGTCTGGGCCAAAGCGCGACCAGATCGGGTAGAGCGTTTGCAACCACCCAAAGAGCAGCGCATCCTGCCCGCCGGGCACCGCGCGGGTCAGGGTCTGGTAAAGGTGGTGATGGGTGTTCACCAGCCCCGGCGTCACCACGTAGCCGCTAGCGTCGATGGTGTCACCAGTGGTTTCCAACCCGGTGCCGATTTCGGTGATGACACCGTTTTCGACACGTATGTCGGCTTGTGCCAGTTCCGACAGCGTGGCGTCCATTGTGACGACGGTGGTTGCGTTCTTGATCAGGATGGCCATGCCGTTCCCTCCACACAAAATGTGCCCTTTTCGGTGAGGATAACCCGCCGGGGCGACAGAAAAGGAGCGGAAGGACTCGCCCGGGCTAAGATCAAGTGTAACGCGAAAAGCTGCGTTTGTCAGCTATTGAGCAATGCTAAGGCGGCGGCGTGCAGTTCTGGTGTGGCAGCCGCCAGCGCGGTGCCGCCGTCATGGGCGGGTGAGCCGTCCCATTGTGTGACCACGCCACCGGCGGCTTGGATTACCGCGATAGGGGCCTGAATGTCATAGGCATTTAGCCCGGCTTCGATCACGAGGTCGATTTGTCCTGCTGCCAATAGCGCGTAGGCGTAGCAATCACAGCCATAGCGGGTCAGTTTGACCTCGCGTGCGACCTTCTGGAAGGCCGTGCGCTGATCGTCGGAACCGATTTCGGGGAAGGTTGAGAACAGGATGGCGTCGGCCAATATGATGGTGGATTTGGTATCAAGCGTGTCGGCCCGCCCAGGCCCTGTCCAACTGCATCGCCCCAGACCGCCCATAAACCGTTCACCCACATAGGGTTGGTCAATCATGCCCATGATCGGACCCGTGTCATCCGAGAGTGCGATCAAAACGCCCCATGTTGGCGTACCGCTGATAAAGGATCGTGTGCCGTCGATCGGGTCGAGCACCCAGGTCAAGCCGCTGGTGCCAGATACGCTGCCGTGCTCTTCGCCCAATACACCATCATCGGGTCGCAGATCGGCAAGCACATCGCGCATGGCGGTTTCGGCCGCGCGGTCAGCGATGGTGACTGGATCGAAGCCGCCCGCCAGCTTGTTGTCGGTCGTAAGTCCGCCAGACCGGAAATGCGGAAGAATCGCCGCACGTGCCGCATCGGCCATGCGTTCAGCCACCGACCAGAGGTCGGCAGCATCATCCGATGTAAATTGTGTCATGTGGCGCCTCCTGCAAGCAGCTCGACAAGAGCTACCTCAGGTGGTGGGTACGCTCAAGCGACGTCAGACAGAACCCGTGCGAGTTCGAAAAGGCGACGGCGCTGATTTTCCGGGATCGCATAGTACGACCGGATCAGGTCCAGTGCTTCTTTGTCACCCAAAAGATCGGCTGGGATCGACTCGGCCGACAGATTGGCTGCTTCTTTCTTTTCGGCGTCTTCGATGCCTTCAAAGAAAAATGCCACCGGTACGTCAAGTGCATCGGCGATGTCCCAAAGGCGAGATGCGCTGACGCGGTTCGCCCCAGTTTCGTATTTCTGAATCTGCTGGAATTTGATTCCCACTTTTTCAGCAAGTTGTTGCTGGGTCATACCCACCAGCCAGCGCCGGTGTCGAACCCGCTTTCCCACATGGACGTCAACAGGATGTGCCATCTTGCTCCCTTTCGCCAAACGCAACTTCGTCTTTTTGTGTCGGATAGGATGATAGGGTTTGTCGCTTCAGCAAGCCTTAAGAAGAACAACCTATCCGGTTATTGATGGCCGGACGCTATAGCATGGCAGGAATGAGGGCAAGAAAATAGGCTCACGACGTCAGGAAATGGTTAACAATTTGCAATCATTTGACACGTTTTCTGAGGAAGTTTGTTTGTACGTGATTGCGCGCGTGACAGTTTCCTTCCTCTAAGCCAAAGTCATATATTGAAAATTTGATATGGGAGCCTGCTGTGAAGGCATTTCTTGTCCAAAGTCACGAATCCTCACCTTACCTTCACGATGTTGATGTGCCCGAGCCCGCAGAGGGAGAGATTCGGGTCAGAATCCATGCCTGTGGGTTGAATTTTGCTGATCTTTTGATGGTCAAAGGCACGTATCAGGACACGCCAGAGTTGCCGTTCACATTGGGAATGGAGGTATCGGGCATCGTCGATTCCTTGGGGAACGGGGTTAATGGGTTCGCGCCGGGTGACCGGGTTGCCGTGTTTGGCGGTCAGGGTGGGCTGGCGGAATTTGGTTGTTTTGATGCGCGGCGCGCCGTGCATTTACCTGATGAGATGCCGATGGTGGACGCCGCAGCGTTCCAGATTGCCTATGGCACCAGCCATGTGGCGTTGGACCACCGGGCGCGGTTGAAACCGGGCGAAACACTATTGGTGTTAGGCGCGGCGGGCGGTGTTGGTCTAACGGCGGTAGAAATTGGCAAACTGATGGGTGCCACCGTTGTTGCTTGCGCGCGCGGCGCGGGCAAACTTCAGGCGGCCAAGTCAGCGGGGGCAGATCACCTGATTGATGCCGAAACCCAAGATATTCGGACCGAGATGAAAGCGCTGGGCGGCGCCGACGTGGTTTACGACCCAGTTGGCGGAGAACAGTTCGTCGCAGCGTTCAGATCTTGCAAACCAGAGGCGCGTCTATTGCCGATCGGGTTTGCCAGTGGTGATGTGCCCCAGATCAAATCAAACCACCTGCTGGTCAAAAATCTGTCGGTTTTGGGCGTGTATTGGGGGGGCTACCTGCAGTTCCGTCCCGATGTGGTGACGGGCAGTCTGGCGACGCTTATGCAGTGGTATTGCGACGGTCGCCTAACGCCGCATGTCAGCCACACACTGCCGTTCGATGGCGTGGCAGAGGGGCTTGATTTGCTCCGCAGCCGCAAGTCGACCGGCAAGGTGGTGATCCGGTTGGTCGACGAGAACTAATACCTGAGATTATTCGGCAGCGCGTAGATCGACACCGGAAATCGCCGCGAATTCCCGGCGCAACAGATCGCAAAGTGGTTCGATGATCTGAGGTCGCGCCGTACCGCGATACAGAGCGACCGACTGGTGCCCAAGCTCGGGCAGGTTGGCGCTGGATGGGATGGCTTCGAATTGAGGTGGTTCGTGCCCTTCAAGCACCGAGGTCACGGCAAGATCCGCGCTGACAGCCACTTCGATTGCGCGATCACTGTCCGATGACAGGACGAGATCCCATTTTGAGCCATGTTTTTCCAACGTCCTTAATGCCACCGGGCGAAACGAGCAGTGGTTGCAGAACGCAACGGGCAAGGGCGTCGATTTCCATGCTTGACCTCCTGGCGCACCGTACCAGCGCAGCGGCACTTTCATCAGGATTTCTGCGGCACCATCCGGTTTGGTTTCGGTGGTCAGAATCACGTCTACTTCACCACGGGAAAAACGATCTTTGAGGTCGCCGGAATAGGAACTGTGCAGCTGAACTTTCACGCGGGGGAAATCGCGCTGCATCACCTTCATTACATTTGGAATGGCGGGATAGATAATATCGTGCGGCACCCCGAGGATAATTTCGCCTTCCCAGACTGTGTTGGTGAGTTTGCCATACACCTCGTCGTTCAGATCAACGATCCGTCGGGCATAGGCCAAAAGCTGCTCTCCGGCCGATGTGAGTGCAACACCGCGCCCTTGTCGGTCAAGCAGGGTTAGGTCAAGGCTTTCTTCTAACCGTTTGATCTGCATCGACACCGCCGATTGCGTCAGGTTCAGAAAGGATGCGGCCCGCGTGACACCGCCCGCATCGGCCACCGCGATGAATGAGCGGAGCGTGGTGATGTCGAGATTTCTCATGTATCACAATCCATGATGATTTGGTTCAATAATATTCGTTTCACAAATGATGATAGCAGGGACATATACATCAGGCAACACGATGGTTCGCCCCGAATGCATCACGAAATGGAAAGGAACTACCATGTCGAGCCTGATCAACACCGCACTCGGCCGCGTTTCTCTGGCCACCTCCCGTCGCCCCCTTTGGGTGCGCCTCGCTAACGCTATGGCGCTGCATCGCAGCCGCGCTCGTCTTGGGGCGCTGGATGCGCGTCTACTGGATGATATCGGACTGGACCGCAGCACTGCTGAAGCTGAGGCAAATCGGCCTGTTTGGGACGCGCCGGCCTCGTGGATGAAGTAAGAACTGGCAGTCCGCTGCAATAGAGTGCCTAAAAATGTATATTCCATGCACTTTTTTGACCCTTTGAATGTAACGGACTGCTTGAAATGTACCTCTGAAGACCCGATATTGATGTCATCTGCCCCCGCAGGTGCGGCGGGCATCCAGATTTATTTCGGAGGGATAAATGGCTGAGTATAACACAATCCGGACGTCCGGCGTTGCTGGCGCCCGAGCCGCCCAGATTGATGAGGGTCTGCGCGCGCACATGAATAAGGTGTACGGCACCATGTCGATCGGCATGCTGCTCACCTTCGCGGTCGCTTGGGCCGTGGGCACAAGCCCCGACCTGCTTGCGGTGTTCCGCGATCCTGCAACACTTCAGCCGAACATCCTTGGCTGGATTGTGATGTTCGCGCCGCTGGGCATGGTCTTTTTGTTCGGTGCGGCGATCAACAAACTGTCCGCTGCAGGCGCGCAAACGTTCTTTTACGTGTTCGCCTCCGTTATGGGCCTGAGCCTTGCATGGATTTTCGTCGCTTTCACCGGTGTGTCGATTGCGCAGATTTTCCTTGTGACCTCGATCGCGTTCGCGGGTTTGTCACTGTATGGCTACACCACGAAAAAGGACATCTCGGGCTGGGGCACATTCCTGATCATGGGTGTGATTGGTCTGATCGTGGCGTCCATCGTGAACATCTTCCTTGGCTCGCCTGCGATCATGTTCGCGATCTCGATCCTTGGCGTGCTGATCTTCGCGGGTTTGACCGCCTATGACACGCAGAACATCAAGAACACCTATCTCCAGCACGCTGCACACGGCGATAAGGAGTGGATGGCGAAGTCGGGGATCATGGGCGCGCTGAGCCTGTACCTGAACTTCATCAACATGTTCATGTTCCTGCTGCAACTGTTCGGCAATCGCGAATAAGCGGCATTACAATTCTAAGATACCAAGGCCGGTCTTTTGACCGGCCTTTTTCGTATGTTGTTGTAAACCGCAGGCGCGACTTGGGATGTTGAGAATATCATGGGGCTGGGTCAGAAATCTCGTACAAAGTTTCTGAGATGTAGTCTAAAAACCGCTAAGATCGCAGCAGTTCAATTTGATCCAAAATACCTGCGCTATCCTGACGTGCAAAGGTCGCTTTAAACCCCAATCTCAGGACCCAGGCACACCATTGGTTCATCATTCCGTTGCGCCTCGTAAAGCGTGGTCGCATTTGGATCGTTCTCAAAAATCGCCCTAAGCCCACCCGCTTCCTTGAAGAAGGACCAGCATTGTGGTGTTGAATTGTCCTCGTACACAAAACAGATCATGCCCTGATCTTCGTACCAGACACCGTCTTTGCACTGACCATCAAGAAACGACCAGCGGACGCGCCGATCCTCGAGATATTCCTCGACGCCGTAGGCTTGACCGTTTTGCCCAAAATAGAGCGTTTTGCCAGTCACATAGGCCTCGAACTGCGTCCCGTTCATTGGCTCAGCGGCAAAACCGGGAACAGCCATGAGCATCACAAGCGCAGCAGATTTGAATACGTGTTTCATACCGTCAACCCTAGCCAAGAGCTGCCCTTGGCACAAATGACATCGGCGTAAGTTTTCCGAAAAACGCCATGGGTTGCCCATCGGCGCCTATGCTGGGGCGGTGGGGCTGCAATTCAGGTCGTTTTCAGGCTCGTGGCGATGTCGCGCCTGTGCGAGTTTGCTGCCAGACGCGAACAAAGGACGACCCAAATGGCATTGGACGAACGCAAAGGTGTGTGGAAATCCGGACGCGGCAAAGGTCGCAAGACGCCCAAGGGCCGCCAATATACAGACGAAGCATTAGTCGCTGTGCAGGCTCTGCTGGGCGACCATCCCCGCCGCCGCGATCTGCTGATCGAATTCCTGCACCTCATTCAAGACGCATACGGGCACCTGAGCGCGGCACATCTTCGCGCTTTGGCGGAAGAGATGCGTCTGAGCATGGCCGAGGTCTACGAGGTCGCCACCTTCTACGCCCATTTTGATGTGGTGAAGGAAGGCGAAACGGCGCCGCCCGCGCTTACCATCCGCGTCTGCGATTCTCTCTCTTGCGAACTGGCGGGCGCGCAGGCTTTGCAGCAGGCACTGGAAGATGGGCTTGACCCGGCAGAGGTGCGCGTTGTCCGCGCGCCCTGCATGGGCCGCTGCGACACCGCCCCCGTACTGGAGTTGGGCCACAACCATATCGATCACGCGACCCCTGAAAAGGTACAGGCCGCCATTGCGGCGGGGGACACCCACGCGCACATCCCGGACTATCAGGACCTGAACGCCTACCTGAAAACCGGCGGTTATTCAGCCCTGATCGACCTTCGCGCCAACGGCAATTTGGAAGACGTGCAGGACAGGGTTCTGTCCTCAGGCCTGCGTGGCCTTGGCGGGGCAGGCTTCCCGTCGGGCAAGAAGTGGGGCTTCGTGCGTGCCAATCCCGGCCCGCGCTATCTGGCCGTCAATGGCGACGAAGGCGAACCGGGCACGTTCAAGGACCGCTTTTACCTCGAACGCGTGCCACATCTCTTCCTCGAAGGCATGCTGATCGCCGCTTGGGCGGTCGAGGCCAAGACCTGCTTTATCTACATGCGCGACGAATACCCGGCCATCCTCGAAATCCTGCGCCGCGAAATCACAGCATTAGAGGCCACAGGCATGGTCGAGCCCGGCTATATCGACCTGCGTCGCGGCGCGGGTGCCTATATTTGCGGCGAAGAATCCGCGATGATCGAATCCATCGAAGGCAAACGCGGCATGCCCCGCCACCGCCCGCCTTTCGTTGCGCAGGTTGGCATCTTCAACCGCCCCACCTTGGTGCACAACGTCGAAACCCTCTACTGGGTCGCCCGCGTCTGCCGCGAAGGGCCGGAGTGCCTGAACACGACCGAAAAGAACGGTCGCAAGGGTTTGCGCTCTTATTCCGTATCTGGCCGCGTTGCGGCGCCGGGTGTCTACCTGCTGCCCGCTGGCAGCACGATCACCGACATCATCGAGGCCGCAGGCGGCATGTCCGAGGGCCACAGCTTCAAGGCCTACCAGCCCGGCGGGCCTTCATCGGGCATCCTGCCCGCGTCGATGAACGACATCCCGCTCGACTTCGACACGTTGCAGCCGCACGGGTCCTTCATCGGCTCCGCTGCCGTGGTTGTTCTGTCGGACAAAGACAGCGCTCGGGATGCCGCGCTCAACATGCTGCGTTTCTTCGAGGATGAATCCTGCGGTCAGTGCACCCCATGTCGGGTGGGCTGTGAAAAGGCGGTCAAGCTGATGCAAGCAGAGCACTGGAACCAGCCGCTGCTTGAGGAGCTGTGCATCGCAATGGCCGACGCGTCGATCTGTGGGCTGGGGCAGGCCGCACCAAACCCCATCCGTCTGACGATGAAGCATTTCCCGGACGAGGTCTGAGCCTTCCATCTTGCTTAGATAAGGACTAGGTGAAAGGGGAACGACCCAGACACGGACGGTCCCAAATGTCCTTTTTCGGCAAGCTGAAATCCAAGCTCTTCAAATCCTCGTCTAAGCTGGACGAAGGGTTGGACGCCATCGTCTCCGACGGTGGTGAGGAAACTCCCACCCCCGAAGCGCCAGCCCCCAGTGACCCGACCCCGCCGTCCCAACCAGAGCCGCAAACGCCGCCGCCAGACGTGCCCTCTCCACCGACCCCGGTAGAGGTTCCAGAGCCGGACTTGCCGGAACCGCCCGCACCGCAGGAGATGCCCGAGCCCGATCTGCCGGAACCAGAGCGGGAAGTCCCGCAGGAAATCCCGCAACCCGACCTGCCGTCGGACACCCCACCGTCACCGGGCCCGGACATGCCCGCGCCTGAACCCACCCCAGTCAGCCCACCGCCTGCACCGGTCGAAGCCCCGCAGCCCAGCGATCCGATTCCCAACCCCCCGCAGCAACCCCCCCCACCGTCTCCGCCGGAAGTGCCGTTGCAATCTGTCGGGCTCGTCGAAGACACGCCCGCGCCTGAGGCCAAGAAACCCGGCATCCTCGGACGTTTGCTGGGACGGACCGCCGCACCCACCGAAATCCGGCGCGAGCTGGATGACGACATGTTGGAACAGCTCGAAGAGTTGCTGATTCAAGCCGATATGGGGGTCGACACTTCTCTGCGCGTGACAGCCAACATCGCCGAAGGCCGCTTTGGCAAGAAACTCAGCGTGCGCGAGATCAAGGAATTGCTGGCAGGCGAAGTGGCCCGCATCATGGAGCCGGTCGCCAAACCGATGCCGCTTTACCCGACCAAACCGCAGGTGGTGCTGGTTGTGGGTGTGAACGGCTCGGGCAAGACCACAACCATCGGCAAACTCGCCAGCCAATTCCGTGCGGCGGGCAAAAAGGTGGTGATCGCCGCAGGTGACACGTTCCGCGCTGCTGCTGTCGAACAGTTGCAGGTCTGGGGCGACCGCGCCGGGGTTCCGGTTCTCACCGCGCCCGAAGGGTCCGACCCCGCCAGCCTTGCCTTTGATGCCATGACCAAAGCGCAGGCCGATGGCGCCGATCTGTTGATGATCGACACCGCAGGCCGCTTGCAAAACCGTCAGGACCTGATGGAGGAACTGGCCAAGATCGTCCGCGTGATCCGCAAGAAAGACCCCGATGCGCCGCACAACACGCTTCTGGTGCTCGACGCCACAACGGGCCAAAACGCACTGAGCCAAGTGGAAACCTTCCAGAAACTCGCCGACGTCACGGGCCTCGTGATGACCAAACTAGACGGCACCGCAAAGGGCGGTGTGCTGGTGGCGCTGGCAGACAAGTTCGGTCTGCCGATCCACGCCATCGGGGTGGGCGAACAGATCGATGACCTACAACCTTTCGATCCCGAGGAATTCGCCGCTGCTCTCACAGGTCTCAGTACCGAATGAGCGCTTCTTTGGGCCCCAAATACCTCGGGGCGGGGCGCGAAGCGCCGAGGGGCAGAGCCACTGAGTCGGATTTTGCAAAATCCGGCCACCGCCTATGATCAGCGACTGGCTTGTCTCTATCGAAGGCACAGAGGCCGGACAGCAGCTTGCGCTCTGGCTGGCGCTCCTCGCCGCGGTACTGCACGCGGCTTTCGGCGCATTGCAAAAGGGCAAACACGATCCGTGGATGTCACGCGGGGCGATCGACATCAGTTATGGGCTGATGGCAGCACCATTCGCGCTATTTGTGGTGCCTTGGCCCGAGCCGCACATGTGGCCGATCTTCCTTGGCGCGTTCATCATCCACTTCGGTTACAAACTTCTGCAGGCACAGGCCTACACCAAAGGCGCGTTCACAGTGGTCTACCCTGTAGTGCGCGGCACCGGGCCGCTTTTTGCTGTTATTGGCGCTTACCTCATCTTCGGAGAAGTCTTCACCGTGACGCAATGGCTTGGCCTTGCGGTGCTTCTGTGTGGCATCTTCGGACTTGCGGTCTACAACCTGATCTTTCTCGAGGCCGAACGGGACACGCTGCCGGTGGCACTGATGCTGGCCATCGCCACGGGTCTCTTTGTGGCGCTTTATACGACCTATGACGCTTACGGCATCCGCGCCACCGCCAACCCGTTCACATTTCTAGCGTGGTTCTTCATGATCGACGGCATCGCCATGCCGATCATCGCTGCGCTGCGCTATCGCAACATGGCGCACAAACCCACGCTGGGACCGTTGGCTGTCAGAGGTGTGATCGGTGGATTGGTGGCATTTTTTAGTTTCGGCTCCATTATGGTGGCCACGCGGCTTGACCAAGTGGGCGAAGCGGCGGTGCTGCGTGAAACATCAACCGTCTTTGCCGCGATCATTGGTTGGGTGTTTCTGAAGGAAACCGTGGGTCCACGAAGGATTGCGCTTATGGCCCTGATCGCGTTAGGGGCTGTCATCGTGGAATTCGGAGGCTGAGATTTGGCACAACGGCACGTCCCGCAATGGGTGAAATCAGCATTGGAACTGGGCCCGGTGATCGGGTTCTTCGTCGCCTATCTTTGGGTCAAAGACGAGGTGTTCACCTTTGGCGGCACAGAATACGACGGGTTTATCGTCGCCACCGCCGTTTTCATCCCGGTGATCCTAGCTTCGATGGGACTTTTGTGGTGGCTGACGGGCCATATCAGCCGAATGCAGATTGTCACCGCCGTTCTGGTTGTGGTGTTCGGCGGGTTGACTGTCTGGCTTAACGATGACCGGTTCATCAAGATGAAGCCGACAATGGTTTATTCGCTGCTTGGCGGTATCCTTGCGGTCGGCCTCTTGCGGAATCAAAGCTATCTTCGCGTGGTTATGGGGGAACTTTTGCCGATGGAGCATGAGGGCTGGATGATCCTGACCAAGCGGATGACCGGTTTTTTCTTCCTGCTCGCACTCTCGAACGAGATCATCTGGCGGACGCAAAGCACCGAGGTTTGGGTGTATTTCGAAACCTTCGTGCTGACCGGGGCCACCTTTGTTTTCTTCATCGCCCAAGCCGGGCTGATCCAGAAATACAGCACGGCCGAGGAAGACTAGGCGCGACGCAGTCATGTGGCTGCGACATCGCAGGATAGGTGGCCCGATTGCTACCCTCGTCGGTCGATCTTAGTCGACAGGTGAATGAAGCTTTCTGAACTCTGAACGCCCTTTGCTTCGGCGATGTCATCCAGCGTCTGATCCAGATCCTGTGTTGTCTTCGCGCTGATCTCGACCACCAGATCGACTCGCCCCGACACAGTGAACACCGCCTCTACATTTGGCAGTGCTTTCAATCGGGACAGAACCGCTGGTCCTGTACGCGGCGCAATCGACACCAGCGCAGTGGCCCGGATCGGGGCATGCAGCGCATCGCCACTACGCAAGGTAAACCCGGCGATCACACCCTTTTCCAACAACCTGTCGATGCGCGTCTGCACCGTGGTGCGCGCCAACCCCAGTTTGCGGGCAAGTTCCGCCACCGGCATCCGCGCATCGCGGCGTAAGAGCGCGATCAAGTCGGCGTCTGTTTCGTCGATCTGTATGCTCATCCCGTCAGTCTGACGGGAAAAGAGTCTGATTTGCAAGAACTGCCGACGCGAACCGACGTTGTACGCACGCAAACTGAAAGGAACAGAACCGCATGAGGCAATCATGGTTGCAGGGGCACAAAACAACACACAGGTGCGTTTCGATCAGGCGCGCATCGCGACGTTGATCGCAGAAAGACAACCAGACGATCCAATAGCAATCCTGCGACCGTGGGTTCTAAGGCGCACCGCGCTTAGCTTCCTTAACGGCTTTCCCGGTCAGGTCAGCTACGCGGTCAAGGCCAACCCCGCGTCCGACATCCTGCACAATCTGGTCTGCGCCGGTGTGAGCACGTTCGACGTGGCTTCTGTCGCCGAGATGCATGCAGCACGGCAGGCCATGCCCAACGCACGGCTGCATTACCACAACCCGGTGCGGTCAGCGTCCGAGATCACACAAGCCAAGGCGCTGGGCATCGCCTCGTGGTCGGTGGACCGGATGTCTGAGCTGGACAAGCTGGGGCAGCTTACCCCCAACACACAAGTGGCGGTGCGCCTGTCGCTGAAACGGGGCGGCGGGGCCTATGATTTCGGCAGCAAATTCGGTGCCTCGCCCGATGTGGCAACAGATCTGCTGCGCGCCGTTGCGGCGCGGGGAATGACCCCGTCGCTGACCTTTCATCCGGGTACGCAATGCACTGACCCTGCCAGTTGGGCCGATTACATCGCCGCCTGCGCAGAAGTGGCGCAACGCGCGGGGGTGCGACTTGCGGCGCTGAATGTCGGGGGCGGGTTTCCGGCTCTTCCGCGGGGTGGCGAAACCCTGCGGCAGCGGCTGTTCGACACGATAGCGGCTGCAAACAAAGCGCATTTTCCGGACCAGCCGCCGCAGCTTTGGTGCGAACCGGGCCGCGCGATGGTGGCTGACGCGATGTGGCTTTTGTTGCGCGTCAAGGCGCGGGGTGACGGCGTGCTGACGCTCAATGATGGTCTGTATGGTGCGTTAGGGGAATGGCGCGACATGCCGGTGCCTGCGCGCCAGACCGCGTTGAACCAGCAGGGGCGCCCTGTCACGGGCAAGCTTAAGCCGTTCACCATATTTGGGCCCACGTGTGACAGCCTTGATCGCGTGCCGGCCCCATGGATGTTGCCGTCCGGGATTGCGGATGGCGACTACATCCTGATCAGTGGGGCGGGCGCCTACAGCCTTGCGTTGGTCACACCGTTCAACGGATACGGAACGCGCGAAATGCTGAACCTCGATTCCATGGTCGAACCTGCTGGACAGTGCCGCCTCGCAGGCTAGTGTCCCTGCCGAAAGACCTAGGTCACACGCGCGAGGGAAACATGGATAAATTTGGCAAGTCACAACCCGTCAAACGGGTCGAGGATGTGCGCTTTCTCACAGGGACCGGGCGCTATGTCGATGACATTGCGCCTGACGGTGCATTGCGTGGCTACGTGTTCCGGTCATCCGTCGCCCATGCGGGAATCGACACGCTAGATGTGACCGACGCGCGTGATGTGCCGGGGGTTCACCTTATCCTGACAGCGGCTGATCTGGCCAAGGCCGGTTTTACCCAAGGCCTGTGGGGCGTAACGATGCCCAACCGTGACGGATCAACAGGTGCTGCGCCGTTTCGTCCGGTTCTTGCCACCGATACTGTGCGATACGTGGGCGAAGCGGTGGCATTCATCGTCGCCGAGAGCCTCGAAGCGGCGCGCGACGCGGCGGAATTGATCGAATTCGATTATAGCGACAAACCTGTTCACATGGGCCTTACCTCGGGCGGTGAGGCGCTTCACCCAGAAGCGCCGCACAACGTCGCCTTTGATTGGGGCATGGGCGATGAGGCGAAGACCACAGAGGCGTTCAAGACCGCCCACCGTACCGTCAGCCTTGATGTCGAAGACAACCGCATCATCGTCAACGCGATGGAGCCGCGTGGCTGTTATGCCGAAATGGAAGGCGACCGCTTGCATTTCGCCGTGAACGCGCAGGGCGTGTGGGAGCACAAGAAGCATATCGCACGCGTTTTGAACATGGCCGAAGAAGATGTCCGCGTCACCAACCCTGACACGGGTGGCGGGTTCGGCATGAAAGCCATGCCGCATCCCGAGAACTTCCTAACCGCTATCGCCTGCAAGATTTTGGGGAAACCGGTGCGATGGATGTCCGAACGTACCGAAGGGATGCTGTCCGATAACGCAGGACGCGATCTGCGCCACACTGCGGAGTTGGCCTTTGACGAAAACAACCGCATCACCGCCTACCGCGTACAGACGGTGGCCAATATGGGTGCCTATAACTCGCATTTTGCCCAAGCCATCCAGACGAGCCTGTTTTCCAAGGTACTGATGGGCGTTTACGACGTACAAACCTCTTGGTTGCAGGTCGAAGGCGTATACACCAACACCACGCCCGTCGATGCGTATCGCGGCGCGGGCCGCCCTGAGGCAATCTACCTGCTGGAACGTGTCATCGACCGTGCCGCGCGCGAACTGGGCCTTGATCCGTGGGAACTGCGGCGTATCAACTTTATCAAGCCGCACCAGTTTCCTTATAAGACGACGACGGGCGAGACCTATGACGTAGGCGATTTCGAACGCGTGCTGTCCCGCGCCGAAGGCTTTGCCGACCGCGCTGGGTTCAACGCCCGGCGTGCAGCGTCAGAGGCGCAGGGCAAGCTGCGCGGGATGGGGCTGTGCTATTACATCGAAAGCATCCTTGGCGCGCCGGTTGAAGACGTGAAGGTCACATTCGACGAGGATGGTGGTGCGTCGATCTATGTTGGCACGCAGTCGAACGGGCAGGGGCACGAGACCGTGTTCACACAGTTTTTGTCTGACCAGACCGGAATCCCGGCAGACAAGATCCGCTTTGTGCAGGGCGACAGTGACCTGATCGCGCGCGGCGGTGGTACGGGTGGATCGCGCTCGGTCACGATCCAGAACACGGCCACGCTGGCGGCAGTCGAAAAGATCATCAGCACCTTCACCGCGTTTCTTGCCGAACAGCAGGGCGTGGATGAGGGCGACATCAGCTTTGACGACGAACAGTTCCGCGTTGGCACGTCGAACGTTACGCCGACCATGCTAGAAGTCGCGCAGATGGCGCGTGACGCGGGTCGCACTGACCTTTTGACGTTTGACGCCACGATCACGCTGGACGCCCGCAGCTTCCCAAACGGCGCCCACGTGGCCGAGGTCGAGATCGACCCGGAGACGGGCCATGTGACCGTCGATCGCTACACCGTCGTTGACGATTTCGGCAATCTCATCAATCCGATGCTGGCCGAAGGTCAGGTACACGGCGGGGTGGCGCAGGGTCTGGGGCAGGCGCTGACTGAGCGGGTCGTCTATGACGAGGACGGGCAGCTGCTCACGGCAACGTTCATGGACTACGCGATGCCGCGCGCCGATGATATTCCCATGATTGGTTTCACAACAGAAGCGACGCCGTCGGTTACCAACCCGATGGGCATGAAAGGCTGCGGCGAGGCGGGCACCGTCGGCGCTTTGGCAGCTGTCGCCAATGCTGTGCAGGACGCGATGTGGTCGCATGGGGTACGTCAAGCTGACATGCCGTTCACGCCACAGCGGGTGTGGGGTATGTTGCAGGATGCGCGCGTCGCGGCTGAGTGACAGATTATTAGGCTGGTTCCGCGGCACTTTCACCGCGGGCCAGTCCAAGGTTTCGGCACGCCGGGGCCCTCGGGATCATGTCATCATTCTTGATGGTACATTGGGATCGCTCCGACCGGGTCAGGAAACCAATGCCGGATGCCTGTATCGCCTGCTGCAAGACGTCGGTGGCGATTTGTCGATCTACTACGAATCCGGTCTACAATGGTCCGACTGGCGCAGCGCATCTGATATCGCCATCGGGCGTGGTATAAACCGCCAGATTTGCCGCGCCTACGGGTTTCTTGCGTCGCGTTATCAACCGGGTGATCGGATCTTTTTCTTTGGGTATTCCCGTGGGGCCTATGCCGTGCGGTCACTTGCCGGGGCGATCGACACGATTGGCCTGTTGCGCGCCGAGAACGCCACCGAACGCAATGTCCGGCAGGCCTATCGCCTTTATCGCTATCCCGCCGACCGGAACACGGTGCGCGCCTTTGTGCAGCGATTTTGCCATGACGCGCCGGTGATTTCGGTGGTGGGTGTCTGGGACACGGTCAAGGCATTGGGGGTGCGTCTGCCGGTACTTTGGCGTTTCACCAATGACAAACACGCGTTCCACAATGATCAACTTGGCCCGTCGATTCAGCATGGATTTCACGCGCTGGCCTATCACGAACGCCGCATGGCCTATGAGCCGGTGCTGTGGTCGTGCCCGCCGGGTTGGACTGGGCATGTCGAACAGGTGTGGTTCAAAGGGGTGCATGGTGACGTCGGAGGCCAGTTGCGTGGCCACGAAGAAGCCCGCCCGCTAGCAAATATCCCGCTGGTCTGGATGCTGGATCGGGCTGAAGCCGTTGGGCTTCCGCTGCCGGACGGGTGGCGCGCGCGGTTTCCCCAGAATGTGCATGCGCCATCTTCGGGCAATTGGAAGGGCTGGGGAAAGCTGTTTCTTTACCGCCGCAAGCGTCGGGTCGGCGATGATCCGTCCGAGCGCATACACGAAACGCTCCATGTCACGCAGCCAAAGGTAGCGCCAGAACCGTTGGTCCCCTGAATTCTAACAAATCTGTGATCAAAACCGCTTGTTTCTTCCTTTAAACTGCGGAAATGGCACCTATTTCCATATCAAGGAGCGCGGGAATGGAACACCCGCAGCACCTTCACTGTCCCTCGTTCCAACACTTGCGCCCAAGGTCTCCTTGGGCGCTTTTTCTTTGCTGTGCGACAGGTTAGACAGACCGCATGATTTATTCTGATGATTTCCTGCGCACGGTCCTGAAACGGACCAAAACCGTCGCCGTTGTGGGCGTGTCCCTGAACCCGGTGCGCCCGTCCTATTATGTCGCGCGCTACCTGTCGCTAAAGGGGTTCCGGATCATTCCGGTCAATCCCGGCCACGCGGGCAAGCGTTTGTTCGGGGCCGAGGTCAAGGCCTCCTTGACCGAGATCGACGCCAAGGTCGACATGGTGGACATCTTCCGTCGCTCTGAAGCGGTGCCGCCCATCGTGGACGAGGCGTTGGAGCAGTTCCCGGACTTGCAGACCATTTGGATGCAGATCGGGGTGGAGCATGCCGAAGCGGCCGCCAAGGCCGAGGCGCGCGGGGTGGACGTGGTGATGAACCGTTGCCCCAAGATCGAATATCAGCGGCTGTTCGGAGAGCTGCGCATGGGCGGGTTCAACACCGGGATCATTTCGTCCAAGCTTTGAATATGGCGTGCGATGCTTAAAGCGTTTCCAGTTTATGTAGAAGCATACCCGGCCTCGCAAAAGTAGTTCCAGCATTCCTGAGGTGTGTAGAGATCACAGATTTCGCCGAGGGCTTCGAACAGTCCAGTGAATGACCGCGCTCCAATGCGCCTCAG
>JANSYF010000085.1 GCA_024742575.1 Paracoccaceae bacterium
CCCGCGCATGATTAGAATAAGGAGCGACTTAGAGATTTCGGGCGGCCAACGCAAACGGCCGCTCTTTTTGATGGAGGGCACGATGTCCTGGACCGATGAACGCGTAGAGCTGTTGAAGAAAATGTGGGGCGAAGGCCAGTCAGCCAGCCAGATCGCCAAGGAACTTGGTGGTGTGACCCGCAATGCCGTGATCGGGAAAGTGCATCGCCTCGGACTGTCGAACCGTGCAGGCGCTGCCGGCCCGGCAAAAGCCGAAGCAAAGCCAGCCGCCAAAGCAGAAGCACCCAAGCCCAAAGCCGCTGCACCCAAACCTGCACCGGCCCCCAAACCTGCGGAACCCGAGGTGGTGATGGAGACAAAGTCGGCCACACCGCCGCCCAGCCCGCGTCGCCAGATCATTCCCGCCGGTCAACCCTTGCCGCCCCAGCCCTCGGCGAACGAGATCAGCCCCGAGGCTTTGGCCAAGGTGAACGCGATCGAGAAGAAGGCGAAGAAGCTGACGCTGATGGAGCTGACAGAGAAAACCTGTAAATGGCCCGTCGGTGATCCGGCGACGCCGAATTTCTGGTTCTGCGGACTGCCGGTGCAACAGGGCAAACCCTATTGCGAGGCGCATGTGGGCGTGGCGTTCCAACCCATGAGCTCGCGCCGCGATCGTCGTCGCTAAGACATTTGGAAATGTAAGACAAAGAGGGGTGGTTTGACCGCCCCTTTTTTGGTGTCAATCTACCAAACGTCTGGGCGATCCAGCGCAGGCGCACAGATCGACGGACCGGCCAGTGCTGTCAGCGGCGCGTCCGTCAAGGACTGTGCAATCCAGCCCTCGGGCATGTTGAGAGGCTGCGGCGGGGGAACAGTGTCGGTGCTCACGGGTTCAAAGCCGACACGCCCGTAGAAATTCGGGTCTCCATAGGTGACGGCAACATCCACACCCTCGGCCTGCAGCGCCTTGAGTGCATGGCGTATCAGCGCTTGCCCGACGCCCTGGCCCTGATGGGCGGTCGCCACTGCCATCGGTGACAGAAGAAACGCAGCGCGCGGATCACCGGCAAAGCGCAGCCGCGTGAAGATCACACAGGCTGTGAACGTTCCACTTTTCTCGGCCGAAAAGACGCGGAGATCGTCCTCTGGGGTTGTGGTCAACAAGGTATGGGCCAGATCGTAGATCACCGCCCCCTCGTCGGCCCCTTCAGAGTCGGTGAAGGTGCGCTTGAACAGTAGCGCAACCTGATCCGTCCGATCTACCGGGTTCAGCAAAAGCTGCATATTTTCGCCTCTTCTAAATGGTCAGTCATCGGTTACAAGATCAACCACCATGATCCCATCCGCGCCGCCGTTGCACAGATCGCAAAGCCGTGCGCCCAACGCCTTGTGCGTCGGATGGTCGGCATAGGTGGCCAGCGCCTCGCGGTCGTGGAAACGGATGACGAACCCGTCAGTGACTTGGGGCGACTTGCCTTCGTAATCTGCATTTGGACCGTGATCAAAGCCCACCACACCGTCAAGCGTGCCGCTGAAAGCTGCGAGATCTTTCAGGATCGTTTGTCGTGCCGTCTTGTCGGTATCGGATCGAAAGGTACAAAACACGCAGTGAAGGATCATGGGCTTTCCTTTTTTCTTTAGCCGGAACAGGTTTAGACAGGCTTTCGCGGAATGTCCCGCGCCGCGCACAATCCGCCCTTCCCCAAACACCCGCAAATCTCTATACGCCGCGCATGTCCCAGAACCCGCCTTCCCTTCGCCCCGACCTTGCGCCCACTGCGCGGTTTTCAGATGCGCCCCGTGCAGGCCAGCCGACCATCGGCATGGTCTCGCTTGGCTGTCCCAAAGCACTTGTCGACAGTGAACGCATCCTGACACGCCTGCGTGCCGAAGGATACGGGATCAGCCCGGATTATTCCGGCGCTGACGCGGTGATCGTGAACACCTGCGGGTTTCTCGACAGCGCAAAGGCAGAAAGCCTTGAGGCGATTGGCGAAGCGCTGGCGGAGAATGGGCGCGTGATCGTGACAGGCTGTCTGGGAGCAGAGCCGGAATACATCACCGGCGCACATCCCAAGGTACTGGCCGTCACGGGCCCGCATCAATACGAACAGGTGCTGGACGCGGTGCACAAAGCCGTGCCGCCCGATCCCGATCCGTTCATCGACCTGCTACCTGCGACCGGAGTGAGCCTGACACCACGTCATTACAGCTACCTGAAGATTTCCGAGGGCTGCAATCACAAGTGCAAGTTCTGCATCATCCCGGACATGCGCGGGCTTCTGACATCGCGCCCCGCCAAGGCGGTGCTGCGCGAGGCGGAAAAGCTGGTTGAGTCCGGCGTGCGCGAATTGTTGGTGATCAGCCAGGACACATCCGCCTATGGCACCGACTGGAAGGACCGGGACGAGAAGTTCCCGATCCTGTCTTTGGCCCGTGACCTGGGGGCTTTGGGCGCATGGGTGCGGATGCACTACGTTTACCCATATCCACATGTCCGGGAATTGGTGCCGCTGATGGCGGATGGTCTGGTACTTCCCTATCTCGACATTCCGTTCCAGCACGCCCACCCCGACACGCTAAAACGCATGGCCCGCCCCGCGGCGGCTGCGCGGACGCTGGACGAGATCGCCGCCTGGCGTGACATGTGCCCTGATATCACCCTGCGATCGACCTTCATCGTCGGTTATCCCGGCGAGACCGAGGAGGAGTTCCAGACGCTGCTCGACTGGATGGAAGAGGCGCAACTGGATCGCGTCGGGTGTTTTCAGTACGAGAACGTCGATGGCGCACGGTCAAACGCGCTGCCGGATCATGTGCCCGCTGAGGTCAAACAAGAGCGCTGGGACCGATTCATGGAAAAGGCGCAGGCCATTTCCGAGGCCAAGCTGGCGGCCAAGGTCGGTCAACAGATGGACGTCATCATCGATGACATCGACGCCGAGGGCATCGCCACCTGCCGTACCAAGGCAGATGCGCCTGAGATCGACGGAAACCTTTTCATCGACGAAGGCACCGAGGGTCTGAGCGTGGGTGAGATCGTCACCGTAGAGGTGGACGAGGCCGGAGAATACGATCTTTGGGGTCGGCGCATCTGATGCGGTAAGCATCAGACCGTTTCCGTCGACGGAAACGGTGCACCGGGCTTGTCAGTCTCGCCTTATGACTTAGCTCTGGCTCATGTCAGAAGCACACCAAACCCGCGTACTTTTCAACGACCAATGCCCGGTCTGTTCCTTCGAAATCAATCACTATGCCGCCTATGCGCGCAAACACGGCCTTCCGATCCGGTTTGATGATCTGAACGGCCCGGATCGCGCCGCATGGGGGATCGATGAAGATACCGCGGCGCGGCGACTTTACGTGCTGCGCGACGGTCAGCTGACCAGCGGCATTCCGGCTTTTCTGGTCCTATGGCAAGACATGCCTCGGTATCGGTGGTTGGCGCGGGTTGTCGGCTTGCCGGGCATCAGGCAGGCCGCATCTGTCGTGTACGACCACATTCTGGCTCCGCTGATCTATCGCTGGCACCTGCGCCGCAAGGCCCGCCGCGCTACCCAATCAGGATAACGACCCAAGCCACCCCGGCCGCAATAGCTGCCACAGCGACGCCCGCACTGCCCGCATCCTTGGCGCGTTTCGCCAGCGGGTGATCATTGGTCGAGATATAGTCGACAGCATCCTCTATGGCGGTGTTCAGCAATTCTGCCGCCAATACAAGAATGCCCAAAGCCAGGATCAACGCGCGTTCCGCAGGTGTAAGCGGCAGGATCAAGGCCAAAATGGCAGAGGTCAGATTGGCCCAAACCCAACTCCGAAAACTATGTTCATTGCGCCAAGTCGCTACGATACCCGCCCAAGACCAGATGCAACGCAGTTTGAGATGTCTGAAAAACTCCATCGCTGCGTCTACCTGTTGTCGAGGTAATGGCGCACGCAATCTTGCACGTGACGGAACCGATCACCCCCCAAATGCTTGCCGCCATACCAGCGGGTTACGACGATCACATGGTCCTTCAGGCCTTCACGTTCCAGCATTTGCAGGATGATCTGACCCGCGCCACCTTCGCCGTCGTCATTCTTGAGAGGCGTGCCATCCGAAAACACGACAGCCCATGTGTTGTGGGTGGCCTTGGCGTATTTCTTGGAGCGTTTGAGGGTCTTGAGAAAGCGGCCCACGTCAGAACGACTGGCCACAGGCCCGCCGCTTACCGCGTATTTGGATCCACGATCCGAGATGACACGGTCAAACTGTTTCATCTTCCAGATGCAGTTTCATGTCGACCAGCACCTGTTGCAGTGCAAGGGTTTCACGCAAAAGACGGCGCGCTTCATTCGCACTGATAACGCCATCTGCGATGGATTGGTGATACTCGCCCATGAGCATGGCAAAGCGTTGGCTAAGCGCGACGACATCGGAATTCACTCCGCCTTTTTTTTCGTCATTATCACGACGTTCATCAAAAGACAGGGTGATGCCATTCAACTCGGCGAGCGCAGACGTGACATGCGGGTAGCTGGACACCTGCTCAAGCGCCGCAACTGCATCGACGGGAATGAACCGATCCGCGTGTTCGTCATGGTCGGCGTAGTATCGGCCTAGGGTGGCTTTGGATTTTCCTGTCAGCTCGCAGGCTTTCTCGATGCCAACATCTTTGACCAGCAATTCGGTGTGCTTTTTCAGATATGGTCCAAATGACGGCATGACAGCCCCCTTGTTGCCCGGCAGAGATGGGAAGATTTGCGCTTCTTTCCCCTGACTTTGATCGTAACGCAATGGCACATGTGTTCCAGACCTGAATTAGTCGGTCGTCAAGGCACACCGGGCACAGTGTCAAAGCTGTTCCGGTTTCAGGATGCGCAGTCACTTCGCCGGTACAGGCAGGACCTTTTCGAGGTCATGTCACCACTCACGGAATTGGCAACGGCGCATCCTGAGCACGCCTCTCTTGCGCGCCCTGTCCGGTTGGGGCATGTGGCAGATCATGGCGAAGCTCTATTTCAACTACTCCACCATGAACGCAGGTAAATCGACCCTGCTGCTTCAGGCTGCGCACAACTACGAAGAGCGCGGCATGTCGGTTTATCGCATGACAGCGGCCTTTGATGACAGGGCCGGGATGGGCAAAATCGGGTCGCGCATCGGTTTCGCGCGTGAGGCAGAAACGTTTTCGCCAACTGATGATCTGTTTGAACGGATCGTAGGCATTTTGACTGAGACCGAACTGGCCTGCATCTTTATTGACGAAGCACAGTTCCTGACGCCAGATCAGGTCTGGCAACTGGCGCGGGTCGCAGATGATCTGGGCGTGCCTGTGATGGCCTACGGCTTGCGCGTCGATTTTCAGGGGCAGTTGTTTCCCGGTTCTGCCACGCTGCTCGCGCTTGCGGATTCGCTGCGCGAGGTGCGCACGATCTGCTATTGCGGACGCAAGGCGACAATGGTGGTGCGCAAGGACGATCAGGGCAATGTCCTGACCCAAGGCGCTCAGGTTCAGATCGGCGGGAATGAGACCTATGTCAGTCTCTGCCGCAAACACTGGCGACAGGAAACTGGTTCGCTCTGATCGCGAAAAGTTCCATCACACGGGAAAAATATTCCGTGGAACATCGTGTCTTGGCCTTGGTTGTATCTCCAGAAGCAACACAATCCAGGAGGATATCATGACCAAGCTTTTTGCAAGCGCACTCGCCCTGACCGTCGCCACCACCGGTGCATGGGCTGGCAGCCATTCGTCCAGCGAAACGGTGACCGACAGCACCAACTCCGCGATGATGGAAAGCACCACGATGGCGGACAACATGTCGATGGATGATCCGGCCAACCTGATCCGCACCCGCGACATCACCGGCGGTACGATCTACACGACCAATGCCGCCAATGACGAAGGCTGGTCGATGGACACGATCCACACCGAAGTCGGTGCCAATTGGAACGACATCGGCGAGATCGAGGACATCGTTCTGAACAAGAGCGGCCAGATGATTGGCATCGTGGCCGAGATCGGTGGCTTCCTCGACATCGCGGACAAACACGTGATGATCCCGGTGTCCGACGTGAACCTCGTGGCGGTTGATGACCGCAGCTATGCGTTCGTGACAAAATTCAGCGAAGAAGAGCTGGAGCAGATGGAATCGGTCGACGAAGGTTTCTGGAACTGATCCTGCCTAGGACGATCTACAGAAAAGAGGGCCGATTGGCCCTCTTTTTTTTACGCGCGTTCGATCAACACTGACCCGACCGAATAGCCTGCCCCAAACGAGCAGATCACGCCGCGGTCACCCGGTTGCATGTCGTCCGAGTATTTCGAAAAGGCGATGATCGACCCGGCTGAGGACGTATTGGCATAGTCCTGCAGGATGTTTGGCTGTTCCCCCGGCTCAGGCGTCCGACCTAGAACTTTCTTGCCAATGAAATCGTTCATCGTCTTGTTCGCCTGATGCAGCCAAAGCCGCTTCAGGCTGTCAGCGCCCCAGCCTTCGTCCTTCAGATGACCAAGGATATGCGCCGACACCATCGGCAGCACTTCCTTGAACACCTTGCGCCCGTTCTGCATGAACTGCATGTCGCGGCGATCTTCCATCTGGTCCCGGGTGCGACGCAAAAAGCCGTTGTTGTTGCGGATGTTGTTGGAAAACTCGGTCGCGCAACGTGTGCCATGAATGGTGAAATGCGCGCCCTTGGCGTTGGCATTGGGTTCGATCACCACTGCCGTGGCCACATCCCCAAAGATGAAGTGGCAATCCCGATCCCGCCATTCCAGATGCGCCGAACAGATCTCGGGGTTTACGACAATGGCGCATTTGACCGACCCCGACCGCACCATGTCAGCCGCCGCCTGAAGGCCGAACGTGGCCGATGAACAGGCAACGTTCATATCAAACGCAAATCCACCCGCGCCAATCAGGCTTTGGATCTCGACCGCCACCGCCGGATAGGCGCGTTCGTGGTTCGACGCCGCACAGATCACCAAATCGACCTCAGACGCATCGCGCCCCGCCTGCGCCAGTGCCTTGTTGATCGCATCGACCGCCATTTCGGCCATGATCGACGGCTCTTCATCCGAGCGCGCCTTCAAATGCGGGAACATGCGATTGGGGTCGAGAACACCAGTCTTGTCCATCACGTAGCGCTGTTCGATGCCCGATGCCGAGACGATGAACTCCGCACTGGAATGCGGCACCGATTCCATGTCGCCGGAGGCGATCGCTTCCGCATTTTCGGAATTGATCCGGTCGGCATAGGCGTTGAAGGCCACCACAAGCTCATCATTGGTGATGATGTTCTCCGGGGTGAACACACCGCTTCCGGTGATGGCGGGCTGGATCATGGCTCGGGTCCTTTTTGCGTGCAGAGACCAGACTGCACACACACGCCGGGGTCAAGTGCGACGCTGCGCGACTTAGGCGTGTTAAGCGCAGTGACCAATCAGCACGACCCTAAATCGCGGGGCCTAAACCGCGTTCGGCAAGGGGTGACCATTGGCAAAGGCAATCGCATTGTCGACCGCCATCAGCCCCATCGCTGTTCGCACCTCAAGCGCAGCGGTGCCCAGATGCGGCAGAAGCGTGACGTTCTCCATGTCCATCAGTGCTTGCGGCACCTTGGGTTCAAACTCGTAAACATCGAGCCCAGCACCTGTGATCCGACCAGTTGATAAGGCGTCGATCAGATCAGCCTCGTTCACCACATCCCCGCGCGCAATGTTCACCAGATGCGCATGGGGCTGCATAGCGTTCAGGACCGATGCGTTGATCAGATGATGGGTCTCAGCCCCACCGGGAACGGCAACCACAAGCACGTCCACCTGCGCCGCAAGCTCGGCCAGTTCGGCCACCTGTTCCGCCGGGAACGGCATCTCTTTCGGGGATCGATTGTAGAACTTGACCGCCATGCCAAATCCAAAATGCGCGCGCTGCGCGATAGCCTGACCGATGCGGCCCATACCGACCACACCAAGCGTCTTGCCGGACATATGCAGCCCCAAAAGCTGTGTTGGGTGCCAACCCTTCCACTGCCCTGCACGCAGCATGCGTTCGCCCTCACCCGCGCGACGACAGGTCATGAGCATCAGGGTCAGGGCGATATCGGCGGTGGCATCGGTTACCGCACCCGGGGTATTGGTAACTTCGATCCCGGCAGCCCGCGCCGCACGCGCGTCGATGTGGTTGTACCCCACTCCGAAATTCGCCAGCAGCTTGGTGCGTTTCTCAGGCACCCCAGCAATGATGTCGGCGCTGTAGGCATCGCCCAATGTGGGCAGAACCACATCGTAGTCGGTCAAGCTTTGAATAAGCTCTTCACGGCTTAGCGGGGAGGTGTTGTCGCGCACGGTCACGTCGAACACGCCCCGCACCTTGGACAGCACCGGATCAGGAAGTTTGCGGGTGATCAGCAGGTTCAGCACAGGCGCGCTCCATTCGGTGTGTCTTTGTCGGGCACGGCCAGAACGATGGCGTCACCCGCATCATAAAACCCGAGGACAAGTGCCTCGGACATGAATGGCCCGATCTGGCGTGGCGGGAAATTTACGACGCCCATCACCTTTTTGCCGACCAGCATTTCGGGGTCGTAATGCACCGTGATCTGGGCCGAGGATTTCTTGACGCCGATCTCATCACCATAATCGACCCAGAGCTTGATCGCCGGTTTACGCGCCTCGGGGAAGGGTTCCGCCTGTATGACGGTGCCGACCCGGATATCCACCTTCATGAAATCGTCAAACGTGATCTGATCAGCCATTGGCCAGTTCCTTGGACCGCTTCGTCGCCGCGTCTATGGTTTGGGCGATCAGTGGCGGCAGGCCGGTTTCTTCATCCATCAGGACGTTCAGTCCCGCCTGCGTGGTGCCGTTCGGGCTGGTGACATTGACGCGCAATTGGCTTGGGGTCTCTTCAGCCTGCATCGCAAGCGCTCCAGACCCGGCCACAGTTGCCTTTGCCAGCGTCATTGCCAATTCGGCATCAAGCCCCTGCGCTTCGCCGGCGCGGGCAAGACATTCAATCATATGAAACACATAGGCCGGACCAGAACCGCTTAGGCCGGTCACAGCATCCATCTGATCTTCGGTCTCAAGACGTACCGTCTGGCCGATCGCGGAAAGCAGCGTTTCCGCCATCTGCAATTGCGCTTCAGTCACCTTGGAATTGCCAATGATCGCCGTGATGCCCTGCTTTATAGCGGCAGGCGTGTTGGGAATGGATCGGATCACCGGGGTCTGTTCACCCAGCATCTTTTCAAAGGTGGCGATGGTGATACCCGCTGCAACCGATAGGAACAGCGTATCGCCGTTGCCCAATGGGGCCAGCGTCGGAAGAGCGTCACGCATGATCTGCGGCTTGACGGCGACCAGCACGATGGCCGGGTTTTCCGGCAAATCCGTATTCAAGTGTACGCCTTGCGCCTGCACCCAGTTGGATGGATTGGGATCATTCACCCAAACCGAAGCAGCAGGCAATCCCCCGGCCAACCAGCCTTCAAGCATGGCCGAGCCCATCTTGCCACAGCCCAAAAGAACAAGCCCACGCTTGGCGATATCGGAATTTTGCATGAAGCCCCCTACGTTTCTTTGCGTCGGGGGCCAGTGTTACGCGCGGCCGTAGGCCTCTGCAATGGCGACCTCAAGCGCATCTTTCGGCGCGCGGTTGCCCCAGACGACCAATTGGAACGCCGGGTAATACCGCTCTGCACTCATGACGGCGCAATTGATCATCGTGTCGATCTGTTCGGCACTGGCAACATTGCCACCTGCCAAAACCAACCCATAGCGATAGACCATAAGCTTGGCTTCCGCCCAGTAGGTGAACGCTCCGGCCCAGCACTGATCGTTTACCGAATTCAGGCTCTCGTAGAGTGCCGGCATACGGTCCGCCGGTGGTTCCATGTCAAAAGTGCAAATCAGGCGCAATGTTTCATCATAGGGCGACCATGCCAGCGTGATCGAATATGTTCGCCATTGGCCTTCGACCGCCATCGCAATCTGGTCCTCCGCAATGCGGTCGAAATCCCAGTCGTGATGTTCGGCGATGTGTTCAACGATATCGATCGGATGGATGTCGTCTTCAAGATACTGCTCGGACAGGGCCATGATGCCGCCTCCTGTTGCCTGTGCGGAAAGGCGGGCTTAGCCCTACCTCTCGATGCCTGCTCTAGGGGCTGCGTTGACGCGCCACCCCCCTACAACATATGCTGCATGGCTGGCGCGGTCACGTAAAGCGATATTTCCATGACACCCGCAATAAGTTGTGGAGAAGTCTACCCGATGTAGTAGGCGCGAATAGTACCACAATCTGTGGATAAATTCACAAAAAAGAGGCACGCCACATCACTGCCTCCGCAACTGCGCTGAGAACGCACCACTCACGCGCCAAAATCGACCTTTCCAGCTCGACATCACTGCGGTTCAAAATTTAGGCAGGTTTGCGCAAAGCAAGCGCCCTGTCCTACTTCTCTGTTTCCCAAATACCTCGGGGGAGGCGCCCTTTGGGCGACGGGGGCAGCGCCCCAACTTTTTCGACACGAAAAAGGGCGATGCGTGATCGCATCGCCCTTCCGTCGGATTGGCGCAGCCAATTCGAAACTGGCTTTAGTTCAGAGAAGCCATGAAGTCGTTCACTTCGCTTAGCGAAATGTATTTTTGCTCTTCAACACCGCCCTCAGAGAAGGTCCAGGTCACAGCCGGTGCAGACACGTCGCCGTTCTTGTCGAACTGCACGTTACCAGTCGCGCCTTGGTAGGACACGGTGCCACCATCATCGAGCACCTCTTTCGCCATGGTGAACCCAGCCGCATCGGCGGTGACGGGTGTGCCATTTGGGTCAGTGATGGATGCAACCTTAGCGGCGATATCGGCGCCGGTGGCATCCTTGCCCGCAGCATGCATCGCCATCAGGGCGATCATGGTAGCGTCATAGCTGTTTGCAAGACCCGGACCGTTTGGCGGGCCATCGAACTTTGCGGTGTAGGCAGTGACAAAAGCATCTGCTGACTCAGTACGCGGGGATGCGGTATCGGTGCCGGTGAAATTGCCAAGAAACTGCATGCCAACATTGTCGCGGAATTCATTGGATTTCAGTGCGTTGGCGGCGATCATGTTCTGCGATCCGCCCAGCGAGATCCATTCGCGCACGACCTGCGTGCCTTCCTTAGGGTACAACGCCATATAAATCGCCTCGGGATTGCCCTTGAGCGCCTCGGTCACTTCGGCCCGGAACGATGCCTGCCCATCATTGATCGCGATGGACGCGGTCACGTCGATCCCCAGCGCCTTCAGGTCGTCGGCCACCAGACCACCGATGTCCTGACCCCAGTCGTCATTCTTGTAGAAGACGGCGACGGATTTGTAGCCGGCTTCCTGCGCCACCATAGCTCCAACAGCGGCCTGCACACCGGATGTGGCGAAGGTGCGGTAGAAAAGACCGTTGGTCTTGCCCTCTTCAGCAAGACGGGTGAACGCGGTGGAAGACGAACAGCACGACATTTGCATCACGCCAGCAGGCACCGTGACAGATGTCAGGATCGGCATGGACACGCCCGAGGACACCGCGCCCAGCAGCAGCTGCACGCCATCCAGATCGACCAGCGCCTTGGCCGCGTCCACACCCACTTTCGGGTCAACCTGTGTATCGCGCAGGACCATTTCGATCTGGCAGCCCGCAACACCGCCCGCTTCGTTGGCGATGTCCACGGCGTATTGCGCAGTTGCGGCGATGGGCTTGCCCCAATCGACAGACGTGGGCAGCACAGCGCCGATCTTGGTTGTGCAGTCTTGTGCCGCGGCATCGGTGCCAAAGCTGGCAAAGCCCGCAGCAAGGCCCAGTGCAAGGGCCGAAGTCTTAAGTCCG
>JANSYF010000073.1 GCA_024742575.1 Paracoccaceae bacterium
CCGACGCAGGTCAGGACCAGGCGCTTGCCAAGCTTGGCACCATCAAGGACGACGTGATCTGGGGGTCTGCCGGTGCGGACACGCCGCAGCTTCTGGCGGATGGCGAGATCTTCATGGGCTCGACCTATAACGGCCGTCTGTTCAGCGTGATCGAAGAGCAGGATCAGCCGGTTGCGATGATGTGGGACGCGCAGGTGTTCGACCTTGACGGTTGGATCATTCCTGCCGATCTGCCCGAGGATCGTCTGGCACGCGTGCTTGATTTCCTCAATTTCGCGACTGACACGCAGCGTCTGGCGGATCAGGCAGCTTACATCTCTTACGGTCCGGCGCGCGTAAGCTCTGCACCGCTTGTGGGGGATCACGCCGAGCTGGGTATTCCGATGGGTCCGCACATGCCGACCAACCCGGAAAACGCGCAGAACACCTTTGTCTACAACTACGAGTTCTGGGCTGACTATCGCGACGACATCGACGCGAAGTTCCAGGCGTGGCTGGCACAATAAGCCCTTAAGGGTTTTGGATGGGCCATACGGCCCGTCCCGCAAAAACAGGGGTGGGCAGCGCTGCCCATCCCACACCAGAAGGACAGTCTCATGCCCAAGGGCTACATCATTGGCCATATCACGGTGAACGATCCCGACGCCTACAAGGAGTATATCGAGCGTGATACGCCGATCCTTGAGAGCTTTGGAGCAAGGTCCATCGTTCGTGGCGGACAGTCCGAGACGATGGAAGGCGAGACCCAATCTCGCCACGTCGTCATTGAGTTTGACGATTTCGAGACAGCCAAGCGCGCGTATCACGACCCTGCCTATCAAGAGGTCGCAGAGATACGCCGTCGCACAGCTACAAGCACAATCATTCTAGTCGAGGGCACCTAATCCATGACGGACGCCGCAACCGAACCCGACAAGATAACAGGCCCGACGCCCGACAATGCGCTGCGCGCAGCGGACAAGGCCGATGACGGCCCGGTTCTAGCCGCGGACGGCCGACCGCTCAAACAATCCCTTAATCGAGCTTTGCGTGCGCAGAAACTGCGGGCCCTTGCCCTGATCGCGCCGCTGTTGATCTTTGTTCTGGTCAGTTTTATCGCGCCAATCGGCGATATGTTGTTCCGGTCTGTGGAAAACCAGATTGTGCGCGATACTATGCCTCGCACCGTCGCCGCTTTGGCCGACTACGACGCTGCTGCTGGTGGCCTGCCTCGCGATGAGGTTTTCGAGGCGGCCTATTACGACGTCTTCTACGCTGCCGAACGAAAGCTGCACACTCGGCTTGGGTCGCGGCTGAACTATGAACAGACCGGTGCGTCGTCACTGTTCCGCAAATCGGGTCGGGGCATTGATGATATCGGCGAGGTCTATCAGGATCAGTTTGAAGACCTGAACGGTGATTGGGACGAAGCCCGCCCGTGGGCGGATATGATGGGTGATCCGGACTGGATTGCGGCGCAAGAGGCTTGGGATGGATCGGGCCGAATGCCTGCGTTCGAACTTCGTTCCGATATTGCCGATGTTCTCCCGCGCACCGCCGCCTCGTATCAAATTTTCGCGCGGTTCATGCAGACCGAAGAGGGCGACAGCCCTCTAGAGGAAGAGCCTTGGACAGTGGTGCACACCGCGCTCTACCAAGATCTCTCCGAACGTGATGTCAGCGGCTACACTGGCCCACGAGCGGACATGCTCCAAGCTGCTGCTGCACTGGTGGCAAGCCCAGATTTTGAGACCGTCGCGTTCCGTGATGGGTTCGACGAGATCGATGAAGACTGGGTCCAGCCGGAAATCTGGCAAACCATAAAGACCTACAGTCCCGCGTACACATCGGGTTATTTCCTGAATTCCGTCGACATGCAGAAAACGCCGGAAGGTTCGGCGCTGCGCGACGAGGATGAGCGGATCTACGGCCTGCTGTTCAAGCGAACCATGTTCATGAGTATGGTCATCACGATCAGCTGTATTTTGCTGGGATATCCGATCGCTTATTTGCTGTCGAATCTGCCATCGCGGACGGCAAACCTGCTTATGATCCTTGTGCTGCTGCCGTTTTGGACCTCGCTTCTGGTGCGCACATCGGCATGGAAGGTGATGCTGCAACAGCAGGGTGTAATCAACGACACGCTGGTCTGGCTTGGGCTCGTGGCGGATGATGCGCGATTGACGATGATCAACAATCAGTTCGGCACCATCGTGGCGATGACACATATCCTGCTGCCGTTCATGATCCTGCCGATGTATTCGGTGATGTCGACGATCCCGCAATCCTTTGTGCGTGCGGCCAAATCGCTGGGCGCGACCAACTGGACCACGTTCTGGCGGGTCTATTTCCCGCAGTCGGTGCCCGGCATCGGTGCGGGGTCGATCCTCGTCTTTATCCTGTCCATCGGCTACTACATCACGCCGGAAATCGTTGGCGGCACGTCGGGTATCTTTATCTCGAACCGGATCGCATACCACATTTCAAGTTCGCTCAACTGGGGCCTTGCGGCTGCGTTGGGGACGATCCTACTTATCGTGGTTCTCGCGCTCTACTGGGCGTATGACCGTATCGTCGGCATCGACAACGTGAAATTGGGGGGCTGAGCCATGTCGGAAGCCATTCTCACACCAATCGAGAAAAAGCCCATTGGGTTCACGGCTGGCGTACTTGCCGCAGCGGGGGGATTTGCCGGGCTGTTCCTTGGGACAGCGCAAGGATCTGGTTTCCTGGGAATTCTTATCGGCGCGGCGTTGATGGCAGTGCTAGCTTTTGTGGCCATGCAGGTGCTGAGCGAAGTGATGGAAAAGCCGGTGCGCTGGGGGCTAATAGCCGTTGCCGCGGCTGCCGGGTTCCTATTCAACGGCATTCCCGGCTTAATCATGGGAGGCTTGTTTGGTTGGTTCTTCGGCTGGTTCATCTACTGGATCGGCATGGGGCGATACCGGGCACATCTGGTACCTTATCTGACGGGTGGTCAGGTGCTGTGGCACTATTCGTTCCGCGTGCTGTGCGGTGCGATCTTCGTTTTCCTGATCACGCCAATAATCGTGGTGATGCCGTTGTCTTTCAACGCACAGGACTTTTTCACCTTCACTCCGGAAATGCTTGCCTTTGATCCGGCGGGATACAGCCTCAAACACTACCGCGATTTCCTGACCAACCCGGAATGGACCAACGCGGTCAAAAACTCTTTGATGGTGGCTCCGGTTGCGACGCTGATCTCGGTCTCGCTGGGCACGCTGGCGGCCATCGGCCTCAGCCAAAGCCACGTGCCGGGCAAACGGGCGATCATGGCGATCCTCATCTCTCCGATGATCGTGCCGCTGATCATATCGGCCACGGGGATGTATTTCTTCTACTCCAAGATTGGTCTGGTTGGCACATATTGGGGTATCGTTCTGGCCCACGCGGTGCTGGGCATTCCCTTTGTCATCATCACAGTGACGGCCACGTTGGTCGGCTTTGACAGGTCTCTGACACGGGCAGCGGCCAATATGGGAGCCAATCCGGTGACCACCTTCTTCAAGGTGCAAATGCCGCTGATCCTGCCGGGTGTGATTTCGGGTGGTTTGTTCGCCTTCATCACCTCGTTCGACGAGGTGGTTGTGGTGCTGTTCATCGGCTCGGCCGAGTTGCAAACGCTGCCATGGCAGATGTTCACAGGTCTGCGCGAGCAGATTTCCCCGACGATCCTTGCCGCAGCGACCATCCTTGTGGGTATTTCGATCTGCCTCCTGACGGCTGTCGAGATCCTGCGCCGCAGGTCCGAACGGCTTCGGGGGATGTCGCCGGGGTAAAGCGAAGGGTTTCTGAGAACCATTGCAAGAGGTTTTGAAACCTCTTGGCCCGCTCAAAAAAAAGGCCCTGCACTTTTGGTGCAGGGCCTTTTTTTGACGAACGTTGGGTTTAGCTGCGGACGAGTTTCTCGTAACCGTCCGCGATCTCGCGGGTGAGCGATCCAACTTCGAAGTTGTAGTCGCCGATTTTGCCAACCGGCGTGACCTCGGCTGCCGTGCCGGTGAGCCAGCACTGTTCGAAGCTTTCCAGCTCTTCCGGCATGATGTGGCGCTCGTGAACTTTGACCTGACGATCCTTGAGCATGCCGATCACAGTCTGACGAGTCAGGCCGTTGAGGAAACAGTCCGGCGTCGGCGTGTGAACTTCGCCGTCCTTGACGAAGAAGATGTTGGCCCCGGTCGCTTCGGCTACATAGCCGCGATAGTCGAACATCATCGCGTCCGAACAGCCATTGGCCTCAGCCGCGTGTTTGGACATGGTGCAGATCATATAGAGACCCGCCGCCTTGGCGTGGCTCGGGATGGTTTCTGGCGATGGGCGTTTCCACTTAGAGATGTCGAGCTTGGCGCCCTTCATCTTGGCGTCGCCGTAATATGCGCCCCATTCCCAGCTGGCGATGGCCATCCGGACCGGATTGCGCGCGGAAGCGACACCCATGTCTTCACCGACACCGCGCCACGCGACTGCGCGCACGTAGGCGTCGGACTGACCGTTGGCTTGGAGAACCGCGTTTTTGGCGGCTTCGATTTCATCCACGGTGTAGGGGATTTCGAAATCAATCATTTCCGCCGACCGCTTGAGCCGTTCCGAGTGTTCGCGGGATTTGAAAATCTTGCCGCCATAGGCGCGCTCACCTTCAAAGACCGAGCTGGCATAGTGCATCGCATGGGTCAGGATGTGGACATTCGCATCGCGCCAGTCGATCAACTGGCCATCCATCCAGATCTTGCCGTCGCGGTCGTCATAGGTTCCGGCCATTTCAATTCTCCTCGCCCGGATTTGCATAAATTGCGCATATTAGGTCCGCATCGGACATAATATTACGTCAAAACTGAGATTCGCTACCATTTGAGTCTTGGAATGTCAACAAGACTGACGTATTTTCGAAT
Organism: Paracoccaceae bacterium; assembly: GCA_024742575.1. GTDB lineage: Bacteria > Pseudomonadota > Alphaproteobacteria > Rhodobacterales > Rhodobacteraceae > Marivita. The sequence continues at coordinate 4,890 of JANSYF010000073.1, forward strand.
CCAACAAAAAGACGGATTGGACGGCAGACCATGGCGGAAGGACAGACGCAGAACGCATCGAGCGGACAAGCGTTGCTGTATCTCACGGATGAGCAGTTACGGCAGGGGATCGAGGCGATGTTCTTTGCCTATCGTGGCTTCACTGCCGACCCGGACCGTATTCTTGAGGGTATGTCCTACGGGCGTGCGCACCACAGGGCGATCCATTTTATCCATTGCGCGCCCGGAACGACCGTCAACAACCTGTTGGCCATTCTGGGGGTGACCAAGCAATCTCTGAACCGAGTGTTGCGCACCTTGATCGAAGATGGTCTTGTCACAAGCCATGTGGGACGCAGCGACAAGAGAGAGCGACACTTGACCCTGACAGATGCCGGAGAAGAGCTCGAGCAGCAATTGTCTGACGCGCAGCGCGCCAGAATGCGCGACGCCTATCGCAAGGCAGGTCCAGAGGCGGTTGCAGGTTTCAAGACCGTACTGGAGGCCATGATGGATGATGATATGAAGCGCGCCTATCATGCGCTGCGGGACGGGCGTTGAAATGACTGATCCAGACGCGCACTTGCTGATTGTCGACGACGATGAGCGTATTCGTGGCCTCTTGCAGAAATTTCTTATCCGCAATGGGTTTCTTGTCAGTGCGGCCCGGGATGCAGCCCATGCGCGGCGTATCCTGTCAGGGTTAGATTTCGATCTAATCGTTCTGGATGTGATGATGCCGGGTGAAGACGGCATCAGCTTAACGAAAGGTATTCGGGAAACATCTACGACACCCATTCTTCTCTTGACCGCACGGGCCGAAACCGAGGACCGCATCACCGGTCTTGAAGCCGGGGCCGATGACTACCTCGCCAAGCCATTCGAGCCGAAGGAACTGCTGCTTCGGATCAACGCTATTCTGCGCCGGATGCCAGAACAGGCCGCAACTGACAGCGCCCCGAAGTATCTAAACCTCGGCCCAATCCGCTATGACACCGAACGTGGCGAGATGTGGCGCGGCGAAGATCTTGTGCGTCTGACCTCGACAGAAATCCAGCTGATGAAAATCTTTGCCGCCAAGCCTGGCGTTGCATTGAGTCGTTCCCAATTGGTCGAGGAACTAGGCCGGGACAGGGGCCAGAGCCAGGAACGTGCGGTGGACGTGCAGATCACGCGCCTGCGCCGCAAGCTAGAGGACAATCCGAAACAGCCGCGCTACCTGCAAACGGTGCGCGGTGCCGGGTATATGCTTGCGCCCGATTGACGGGTTTGGTTTTTGCATATTTGAAAAAAAGAAGAAGCAGGGAGGCGCGCGAATGGCGACGGCACTGATCACGCACGCGGAATGTCTGGAACATGTCACACCAGATGGCCATCCCGAACGTGTGGCGCGGTTGGAGCATGTGCTGCACGCATTGCAAGGGTTGGATTTGCAGCGTGAAACAGCGCCTTTGGTGGAGCCGGCACAACTGGCATACGTTCATCCGCAATCGCATGTGGATGCAATCATTGCCGGGCAGCCGACTGAGGGGCTTTACCAGCTGGACGCCGACACATGGATGTCGCCGGGCAGCGTAAACGCGGCCTTTCGTGCGGCAGGAGCGGTTGTCCGGGCCGTAGACTTGGTGCTGGATGACGAGGTAGGCAACGCGTTCTGCGCGATCCGTCCGCCGGGGCATCATGCGGAAACCGCAACTCCGATGGGCTTTTGCTTGTTCGGTAACGCCGCTATCGGCGCCAAACACGCGCTTGAGGCGCATGGGTTGTCCCGTGTCGCGGTGGTGGATTTCGATGTGCATCACGGCAATGGTACGCAAGACCTGTTGTGGAACGAAGCGCGTGTGCTGACCATCACAAGCCAGCAGATGCCGCTTTGGCCAGGCACGGGTGATCCGTCGGAGCGGGGCGCGCATGACAACGTGCTGAATATCCCACTGCCGCCGCGTTCTGGCGGGGCAGAGATGCGGGCGGCTTATGAGAGCCAAGTGTTTCCGCGTTTGCGCGACTATAAGCCGGAGTTGATCATCATGTCTGCGGGGTTTGATGCGCATCAGGATGATCCGCTGGCCGAACTGCAATGGTCGACCGACGATTTCCGTTGGCTGACCCGTCAGCTGTGCGCCTTGGCGGCGGAACTGTGTCAGGGTCGCATCGTCTCGACTCTGGAAGGCGGGTATGATTTGTCTGCGCTCGCGGAAAGCGCGCGTGCGCATGTGGAAGAACTGATGGAGGCCGCGTCATGAGCGAAACGCCCGTAGATGACATGAGTTTCGAGGCGGCGATGGCCGAGCTTGAAAAGGTGGTGGGCCAGCTGGAGCGCGGTGACGTGGCGCTTGAGGAATCCATCGCACTTTACGAACGCGGGGCTGCACTGAAAAAGCGGTGCGAGGCCAAGCTGAACGAGGCGCAGGAAAAGGTTGCGGCGATCACGCTGGATGCCGATGCCAAGCCCACGGGCACCGCGCCCTTTGATCCCGAGTAAGCTGGTCCGATGTTTTCTGACGCGCTGCGCCGTGATGCTGCCCGGATTGGGGCGCATCTGGACACTGTTCTGGCGAACGAACCCGACCTGCCCGTAATCCACGGCATGCGTTATGCCGTGGCGGGCGGCAAGCGTCTGCGGGGGTTTCTGGTGCTTGAGGGAGCGCGCCTGCATGGCGTGGACGAGGCGCAGGCGATCTGGCCTGCGGCTGCTATCGAAGCGATCCATGCCTACAGCCTTGTCCATGACGATTTGCCCTGCATGGATGATGACGACCTGCGTCGGGGTCTGCCAACTGTGCATCGCAAATGGGATGACGGGACGGCGGTTCTGGTGGGGGATGCGTTGCAGACCCTTGGGTTCGAACTGGTGCTGGACCCGGCCTGTCATGGCGATGGTGCGGTGCGGGCTGATCTCGCATTGAGCCTTGCGCAGGCGTCCGGCCACAAAGGCATGGTGCTGGGGCAGGCCTTGGACATTCTGGCGGAAACCGCTGAGACGCCATTGACCTTGGGCCAAATCACCGAGTTGCAGACTGGCAAAACTGGGGCGTTGATCGTGTGGTCGGCGCAGGCGGGGGCGCGGCTGGCGCAGGCGGATATGAAACCGCTGACCGATTATGCCACGGCGCTTGGCCTCGCGTTTCAGATTGCCGACGATATTCTGGACGTGGAAGGTGACCAGACTACAGTTGGCAAGGCGGTTGGCAAGGATGCGGATCGGGGCAAGGCCACGTTTGTATCTCTGCTGGGGCTGGACGGAGCAAAGAAACGCGCGTCCGATCTGGTGGATGCTGCCTGTGATGCCTTGTCGCCCTATGGCGCGCGGGCGCAAACCTTGAATGAGGCAGCGCAGTTCGTTATCTCGCGCGACACCTGATGCGACCCGGAGGCGCGGCATATGTCCTTTTCTACAGAGACCCCGCTTCTTGATACGGTGTCTTCCCCCACAGATCTGAAACGGTTCTCAGATGCTCAGCTTGAGCAGGTGGCAGATGAACTGCGCCGCGCGACGATAACCGCCGTGTCCAAAACTGGTGGCCATCTGGGGGCCGGGCTGGGGGTGGTCGAATTGACCGTGGCACTGCATGCGATTTTCGATGCGCCGCGCGACAAGATCATCTGGGACGTGTCGCATCAGTGTTACCCGCACAAAATCCTGACCGGGCGGCGCGACCGTATGGGCACGCTGCGGCAAGAGAACGGGCTGTCAGGTTTTACCAAACGGTCAGAATCTCCGTATGACCCGTTTGGGGCGGCGCATAGTTCGACCTCGATCTCTGCCGCGTTGGGCTTTGCAGTGGCGCGCGATCTGGGCGGCAATTGTGACTCCGGCCATGGCGATGCGATTGCAGTGATCGGTGATGGCGCGATGAGCGCGGGCATGGCCTATGAGGCGATGAACAACGCGGGCCATCTTAAAAAGCGACTGATCGTCATTCTGAACGACAACGAGATGAGTATTGCCCCGCCTGTCGGTGCGCTGTCCTCCTACCTCTCGCAGCTTTATGCGGGTGCGCCTTTTCAAGATTTGAAAGAGGCCGCCAAGGGGGCGGTGAGCTTTTTGCCCGAACCGTTCCGCGAAGGGGCGAAGCGGGCCAAGGATTTGCTCAAGGGTATGGCCGTGGGTGGCACGCTGTTTGAGGCGCTTGGGTTCTCGTATGTTGGGCCGATTGATGGGCATGACCTTGACCAGCTTTTGCCGGTGCTGCGGACGGTCAAGGACCGGGCGCATGGGCCGATCCTGATTCATGTGGTGACCAAGAAGGGCAAGGGCTATGGCCCCGCCGAGGAGTCGGCCGATCGTGGGCACGCACGGGCGAAGTTCGATCTTGTGACGGGCGAGCAGAAGAAAGCACCGTCAAATGCGCCAAGCTATACCAAGGTGTTTGCGGACGCTCTGATGCAGGAAGCTGCCGATGATCCGATGGTCTGTGCTGTGACTGCTGCGATGCCGGATGGCACAGGGTTGGATTTGTTTGCCGAACGCTACCCGTCGCGGACGTTTGACGTTGGAATTGCAGAGCAGCATGGCGTGACCTTCTGCGCCGGGTTGGCGGCAGGGGGGCTTAAGCCATTCTGTGCGATGTATTCGACGTTCTTGCAGCGTGGGTATGACCAAGTTGTGCACGATGTGGCCATTCAGCGCCTTCCGGTGCGTTTTGCCATCGACCGTGCCGGGCTGGTTGGGGCCGACGGGGCGACCCATGCGGGCAGCTATGATGTGGCCTTTCTGGCAAACCTGCCGGGTTTTGTTGTCATGGCAGCGGCGGACGAAGCCGAGCTGAAGCATATGGTGGCGACGGCGGTGGCGCATAATGATGGCCCCATCGCGTTCCGCTATCCGCGCGGTGAGGGGCGCGGGGTCGATATGCCGGAACGGGGCGAAATTTTACCAATTGGTAAAGGACGGATGATCCGCGAGGGCAGCAAGGTAGCCATCTTGTCCTTCGGCACACGTCTGGGCGAAGTCCTGACCGCCTGCGAGGCGCTGGAGGCCAAGGGCATAAGTCCAACTGTGGCGGATGCGCGTTTTGCCAAGCCGCTGGATCGTGACCTGATCCTGAAGCTGGCGGCGGATCATGACGCGCTGATCACCATCGAAGAAGGCGCCGTCGGGGGCTTTGGCAGCCATGTCGCGCAACTGCTGGCCGAGGCCGAGGTGTTCGACACTGGGCTGAAGTTCCGGTCGATGGTTCTTCCGGACATCTTCATCGATCAAGCCAACCCGCAAGCCATGTATGACGTGGCGGGTTTGAATGCCGAGGATATCGAGAAGAAGGTGCTGAATGTTCTGGATGTCGCGGCGATTGGCAAGCGGGCCTAGAAAATGCCGCTGATCAAAGCGACAACTACGGCAAGCGACAGGCCCAATACGGTGTAGCCGCCAATCAGGACAAACCCATCGCGGACCATGAGCGCAAATGCGATCAGCGCTACGCCGCCTGCGCTGATTGACGTGAACATCGGCAGAATTTCGAGAAATGGCCAAGTCGCCGCAACGACCATGACAATCACAAGTGCGATCCGGTCCATTGGCGGAGCTGACAGGAAGCGCAACCTGTGACGGCTGTTCCGGTCAAGCCAGGCTGCGGGTTTGCGCAGATAGTTGATCGCGCGTTTTAATTGTGGGCCGCTGAGTCGTCTGGACGCAAGCACTTTAGGAAGCCAAAGATGATCGCGCCCAAAGAAGGCCTGAATCGAGATCGTGAGGATCACCAGCCCGCCGATAGTGGGCATCAAGGGAATGATCGAAAGCGGTGATACAAGGATCAGCGACGGCACCAAGAGTGCAGCACCAAAAGACCGTGCACCGACGCGGTCGAGCATGTCCTGGATGGTCAGCCCCTCATGTGCATCATGGTGCCGGATTTCAGCGCCGGTTGCGGGGTGGTCGGGGTCAAGCGTGTCCAGAAGACCAGTCAAGGATCGTGGAGCGCCCGCGTCGGGTATCACTGTTTTGCCTGTTCGTCTGCAAGGATGGCGGCCAGACCCGAACGGTAGTCTGGATATTTTAACGCAACGCCCAAGTCGGATTTGATCCGGTCATTCCGAACACGTTTGCTTTCTGCATAAAAGCTGCGCGCCATCGGGGATAAATCGGCCTCTTCGAATGGCAATTCTGGGGGTGCATCGACTCCTAGCAGCGTTGCGGCGTGCAGGATCACGTCTTGCGGCGGGGCGGGATCGTCATCGCAGAGGTTGTAGGCCGTGCCCGGTCTGGGGTGCTGCATCGACGCTTCGAGCACTTGGGCGATATCCTCGACATGGATGCGGCTGAACACCTGACCGGGTTTGATAATCCGACGCGCAGAGCCGTCGCGGACCTTGGAAAACGGGCCTCGACCCGGGCCGTAGATGCCAGCAAGTCGGAAGATATGCAGTGGCAGGTCTGGGATCGACGACCATGCCGCCTCAGCACGGACCCTGCGACGACCACGTTCAGTGGCGGGGGTTAGTGGGGCGCTTTCATCGACCCAATTTCCTTGGGCATCGCCGTAGACACCTGTGGTCGACAGATAGCCGACCCAATCAAGCCGGGCGGCTTGGGCTGCGATGTCGGCCTTAAGAAGGGCCAGCGTCGGGTCGCCGTCTTCAGTGGGGCCCGCAGAGATCAGTACGTGACCGGCGTTTTCAAGCCACGGGAGAATGGCCTCTTTGTCCCACAAAAGCGGGGTAATGCCTTGGGCATGGAAGTCGCGGAACTTGTCCGGGTCGCGCGTCGTGCCAGCAATTTTCCAGCCTTTGGGCAGCAGGCGCTGAGCCAGAAAAGCGGCACTGTAGCCGTGCCCAAGAGAAAGTAATGTGTGGTCCATGAAGTGAACGTGGTATTATTAATTCCAAAACCAAGCCGGGCAACCAGTTACCCACGGAAAAGTTAACGCTTAAGAGGCGTAATCGGATCCTTCGGAATCCAATATTTTTTTCAACTCAGACAAATGACGGGCATCCTGTTCGGGATAGCCTTCGAGTTCCTGCGCTGTTTTTTCGGCAATGTCGTCAGACAGAACCTTTAGTGGCTGGCCGGTTTGTAGTGCGCGGATATATGTCTCGGCGGCACGCTCAAAGTAGTAGAGGCGGTTGAACGTGTCCGCGACTGTATCGCCAATGACCATTACGCCATGGTTACCCATGATCATCACCTTCTGTTTCGGGTCGGTGAAAAGCTGCGCACAGCGTTCGCCTTCTTCCTCAAACGCAAGACCGCCATACTGCGTATCGACAACGTAGCGGTTGAAGAAGGTGGCGCAGTTCTGGTCGATCGGGGGTAGGCGCGGGTCTTGAAGGCACGCCAGCACGGTGGCATGGATCGAATGCACATGCATGGCACAGCGCGCATGGGGGCAGTGACGGTGCAATCCGCCGTGCAAACCCCACGCGGTTGGATCAGGCGCGTTTGGTCCGCTCAGCGTTTCGGGATCGTTGGCATCCACGATCAGCAAGTCGCTCGCTTTGATACGGGAAAAGTGCATTTGGTTGGGGTTCATCAGGAACCGGGTGCCGTCGTCATTGATCGACAGGCTTAGGTGATTGGCAACGGCCTCGTGCATGTTGAGCCGTGCAATCCAGCGAAAAGCGGCCGCAAGATCAACGCGTTCCTGCCAATGGTCCATGTTAGGGGCGAGTTGCGTGACGGACATGGTGGCCTCCTGTGGTTGGGTTCAGAGCAAGCCTTTCCTGACGCAAAGTCAAGCGGCGTGATTGTTGTGCTGCGGGTGTCAAAGGGGGCGTGACGGGACCCAAGCATATCCGTCCGGGCACAGCAGGAAGCATTCGCGTAGTCCGTGTGGTTTGTCGGTTGGCGGTTGCAGGACGGTAAAGCCGACTGTGCCGGCGCGCTGGGCTGCGTCGTCCGGGTCCGTGTCAAAGAGGTGAATCTGCATTCCGGCACCACGCGGCGGATTTTCTGGCAGAAGGTTTAGCAGCGGATGCGTGGCGTAGGTTGCGTCGGCGTGGAGTTGGAACACCTGTCGCCCGTATTGCAGGATGGCGAAATCGCGTGAGGCTTGAAAGGCCCGCATTCCGAACAGCGTGCCAAGACCTTCTACGTGTGCCAGCACATCGCGCACCAAAAGGTTCAATCCGATCCCGCGCAAGGATGCGCCGAACTCGGGCGCGGACACGGTTTCATAATCCATGTGCATGCCTCTTGGTAAAAGTCAGCGGTGCTGACCATTTCTCCAGCTTGATCCCACCCACGCAAGCTGTCAACCTGCGCACGAGGCAGGCGCAAGACCAAAGAAAGGCCGGGGATGCAGGACCGTTCCATCAATCTCGATGTTATCTCACCAGAGTCTCCGGAGCCCGAGCGTTTCGACGATCCGAAGGCGGCGGTGGACCGGCTGTGCACGCTCTATGCGCAGTCCACACGTTTCCTATGCGATAGCTTTCAGACAGCGATGAAACAAGGGCATCCCGGCGTGCGGTTTCGCGCGTTCTACCCCGAAGTGCGGATCACAACGACCAGCTTTGCCAAAGTAGACAGCCGATTGAGTTTCGGCCACGTGGCGCATCCGGGAACGCATGCGGCCACCATCACGCGGCCTGATTTGTTCCGCCACTATCTTGAGCAACAGCTTTCGCTTTTGATGGGCAATCACGGTGTTCCGGTTGAGGTTGGTGTTTCCGACACGCCGATGCCAGTGCATTTCGCCGTGGCCAATGACGCGACAATCAGTGTGCCACAGGAAGGTGCGGCCGAGTTTATTCTACGCGACGTATTCGATGTGCCAGACCTCGCGACAACAAACGATGATATCGTCAACGGTGTGGCCAAGCCCGCGCCGGATGGAACAGAGCCTTTAGCGCCTTTCACGGCGCAGCGCGTAGATTATTCGCTGGCGCGGCTGTCGCATTACACGGCTACCGATCCGCATCATTTCCAGAACCATGTTCTCTTTACCAACTACCAATTCTACGTGGCCGAGTTCGAAGCGTATGCGCGGGCGCAGCTTGACGATCCGGACAGTGGCTATACGAGTTTCGTCAGCATTGGGAATGCCGAGATTTTTGAGGCTGATGCGCCGCTGCCTGCGGTCGACAAGATGCCCCAAATGCCGACCTATCACCTCAAACGGAAAGGTGGGGCCGGGATCACGCTGGTGAATATCGGGGTGGGGCCGTCGAACGCCAAGACAGCGACCGACCATATCGCGGTTCTGCGCCCGCACGCGTGGCTGATGGTCGGGCATTGCGCGGGTCTGCGCAATTCGCAAAGTCTGGGCGACTTCGTGTTGGCTCATGCCTATCTGCGCGAAGATCGGGTGCTGGACGACGATCTGCCTGTCTGGGTGCCGATCCCGGCGCTGGCCGAGATCCAGATCGCACTGGAACGCGCCGTGGCGACCGAAACGCAATTGGACGGGTACGACCTCAAGCGCATCATGCGTACAGGTACTGTTGCCAGTGTAGACAACCGAAACTGGGAACTGCGAGACCAGCACGGACCGGTGCAACGCCTGAGCCAAAGCCGCGCGATTGCGCTGGATATGGAAAGCGCAACGATAGCTGCCAATGGATTTCGGTTCCGGGTGCCCTATGGCACGTTGCTTTGCGTCAGCGACAAGCCGCTTCATGGTGAACTCAAGCTGCCAGGCATGGCATCCGATTTTTACAAAACACAGGTGGCGCGACACCTGATGATCGGCATCCACGCCATGGAACACCTGCGCGAAATGCCGTTGGAGCGTATCCATAGCCGGAAACTGCGTAGCTTTGAGGAAACCGCTTTTTTGTAGGCGATTCTGTCTTTTGGCAGCCGAATGTCGATTTCGCCCTGTGTCTGGGTCAATAAACCTGTGGAAATCGGCTGAAAAAGGCGAAAAACGTCAGGGAAAGGCCTACCAACCGTTGTGTTTCTCCTCAATATACGGTTAGTTTTTGCACACGAGGCCCAAGATCGGGCAGTTAAGGAGACCACGAAATGGCGAAACCAATGACCAAGACCCAGCTTGTGGCCGCTCTGGCCGAAGAAATGGGCAGCGACAAGAAAACCGCCGGAGCAGCACTGGACGCAGTGACCAACA